>JADGGM010000747.1 GCA_019689955.1 Gemmatimonadaceae bacterium | reverse complement strand
CTGTTGCGCACGGCGGGGGGGGTCGAGCGCCCCGGCGCGCCGCGCATCGTCCTCCGCGCCGAACACGAATCCCGTTGCCGTGAGGCGGAGGGCGAAGCGCGCGCGCGGCCCGAGCGCGACGCGCTCCCCCACGGGAACGCGGCGGAGCACCGCCGCGCGCTCGGCCAGGCGCGCGGCGCTCGCCGCCACCACCTGCTCGCGGTCCGTGTGCACGCACACGACCTGGACGAACCGTTCCTGCAGCGCACGCCGCAGCCGGAGCGCGGCGAGCGACGTGGGCGCGTCCGAACGCAGCGGGAGCACCTCGTACGCCCCGAGCTCCAGGTGCTGCTCCACCGCGCTGTCCGGGGGGCAGGCGAAGGTGACCGCGTGGCCGCGCTCGCTCAGCCCGCGCGCCAGCGCGGCGAACGCCCGCGCCTCTCCGCTCCAGGCGCGCGCTTCGTGGTAGAAGAGGATGCGCACGTCAGGCCGGGACCGGCGGCTCCTCGGCGCCGAACTGCAGTGCGTGGAGCCGGTGGTACGTGCCGCGCAGCGCCAGGAGCTCCGCGTGCGTCCCGCGCTCCACGATCCGCCCGCGGTCGAGCACGAGGATCTCCGTCGCGTGCTGGATGGTCGAGAGCCGGTGCGCGATCACGAACACCGTGCGCCCTTCCAGCAGCCGGTCGATCGCCTCCTGCACCAGCCGCTCCGACTCGGTGTCGAGCGCCGAGGTGGCCTCGTCGAGGATGAGGATCGGCGGGTCCACGAGCAGCGCGCGCGCGATCGCGATCCGCTGCCGCTGCCCTCCCGAGAGCCGCGCCCCGCGCTCGCCGAGCGGCGTGTCGTATCCCTGCGGCAGCTCCATGATGAACTCGTGCGCGTTCGCCGCGCGCGCCGCGGCCTCGATCTGCGCGTCCGTGTAGCGCTCGCCGCGCCCGTAGGCGATGTTGTTGCGCACGGTGTCGTTGAAGATCACCGTCTCCTGGCTCACGATCCCGGTGAGCGACCGCAGCGAGGCGAGCGTGATCTCCCGCGTGTCCACGCAGTCGAGCAGGATGCGCCCGCTCGTCGGCTGGTAGAAGCGCGGGATGAGGTCGACGAGCGTGCTCTTCCCCGCCCCGCTCGCCCCCACCAGCGCGATCACGTCC
>JADGGM010000077.1 GCA_019689955.1 Gemmatimonadaceae bacterium | reverse complement strand
CCCGCGCGCCCGCCGCCGGGCCGGGGCCCCCCCCCGGGGGGGCCACCGGGGGGGCCCCGCCGGCCCGGAGCGATTCCGACGCCGTGATCACGGGCCGCGTCTCGGCGTCGAACGGCGGGCCGCTCGCGTCGGCCACGGTGACCATCGAGGCCCTCGGCCTCCGCGCCATGACCAACGACCAGGGGCGCTACACGCTCACGGTCCCCGCCCTCGACGCCGAGGGCGACGTGACCATCAGCGCGCGCCGCATCGGTTACCGGATGGAGCGCAAGCGCATCACGCTCCACCGCGGGATGCGCGACACGGTGGACTTCGCCCTCACGGCGTCCTCGCTGCACCTCTCCGAGGTCATCGTGACGACGCCGATGCGCAACACGGCGGACTTCGCGGCCGGCGGCTACGCGATCGGCCAGGCGCCGGCCGCGCGGTTCATGATGCGCGGTGCTCCCGGTCGCACCGCGGCTCCCGAGGTGCGGCGCGCGCTCCAGTCGGCCGATGAAGTGATCGTGCTCGCCGACAGCGCCGTGCCGGAGCGCGTCGACGCTGCACCGGGGGAGCCGCCGCGCCCCACCCAGGGCGTGCTCCGCGCCCGCACGCGCGACGGGCAACCGGCGGGGGAGTTCCCGCTGCGCCACACTGACGTCGCCGCCGAGATCAGCGGCGCGCTCGCGCGGACCGTCGTGGAGCAGCGCTACACCAACCCGTACCGCCAGGCGATCGAGGCGGTCTACGTCTTCCCCCTCCCGGCGCTCGCGGCCGTCAACGATTTCGTGATGCAGGCCGGGGACCGCAAGATCGTCGGCGTG
This sequence comes from Gemmatimonadaceae bacterium, assembly GCA_019689955.1. Taxonomy (GTDB): domain Bacteria; phylum Gemmatimonadota; class Gemmatimonadetes; order Gemmatimonadales; family Gemmatimonadaceae; genus JADGGM01. Next base: position 8,472 of record JADGGM010000077.1, on the reverse strand, counting down.
GTGCGTCCGCGCGCGGAGGCCGAGCGCTTGTATCGCGAAGCGCTCGCCCGCGGGCAGACTGCGAGCCTCCTCACGCAGGAGCGCCCGAACATCTTCACGCAGAGCGTCGCCAACATCGAGCCGGGGGGCGAGGTCACGATCCGGATCACCTACTTCGAGCGCGTCCCGTACGATCACGGCGAGTACGAGTACGTCTTCCCCATGGTCGTCGGCCCGCGCTACATCCCCCGCGGCTCGGACGCGCAGCTCGCCTCCAACCCTCCAGCATATCCGCACGACGAGGCCGGCAGCGGCGACACGACGATCGTCCCCGACGCGCACCGCATCAATCCCCCCGTGCTTCGCCCCGGCGAGCGCAGTGGGCACGACATCTCCCTCACCGTGACGCTCGATGCCGCGCTCCCGATCACGCGGCTCCGCTCCGTGGCGCACGAGGTGGAGATCGAGCGCCCGTCGGCGGAGCGGCGCGTCGTCCGCCTGGCGTCCCATGATTCCATCCCCAACCGCGACTTCGTGCTGCGGTGGAGCGTCGCCGGGGCGGAGACGCAGTTCGGGGTCCTCACGCATCGCGACAGCACGGGCGGGTACCTCACGCTCACCATGCAGCCCCCCGTCGCGCCGCGCGACGATCAGGTCACGCCGCGCGAGATCACGTTCATCATGGACGTCTCCGGCAGCATGATGGGGCTGCCGATCGACATGTCGAAGGCGCTGGTCACGCGCACGCTCGACCGGCTCCGTCCCGACGATCGGTTCAACATCGTGTACTTCGCCGCGGGCAACGCGCAGCTGTGGGACCGCGCGCGACCGAGGACGCCGGAGAACGTGGCCGAGGCGAAGCGCTTCCTCGCGCACCTCTCGGCCGGGGGCGGTACCGAGATGCTCGCCGGCGTCGTGCGCGCGCTCCGCGCCCCGCACGACCCCGCGTACGTGCAGATGTTCGTCTTTCTCACCGACGGGTTCGTGGGCGACGAGGCGCGCGTCCTCTCCACGATCAAGACCGAGCGGGGCGACGCACGCTTCTTCGGCTTCGGGATCGGCTCGAGCGTCAACCGGTATCTCATCGACGGGATCGGTGAGGTGGGGGGCGGGACGTCGTTGGTCGTGCTGCCGCGCGAGCCCGCGTACGCCGAGCGCGCCGTGTCGCGCCTCTTCGACGCGATCGATTCCCCCGTGCTGGTCGATGTCGCCATCGACTGGAACGGTCTCCCGGTCGAGGAGGTCTATCCGCACAAGCTCCGCGATCTCTTCGCGGGGCAGACCATCGACGTCATCGCGCGCTACACCGCGCCGGCGCGCGGGACGGCCTACGTCACCGGGCGCATCGGCGCGCGGCGCGTGCGCTATCCCGTGCACGTGGATCTCCCGGCGACGGCCGGCGCCAACGCCGCGCTGGCCCCGGCGTGGGCGCGCGCCAAGATCGCCGACCTCTCGACTGTGATGCTCGGCGCGAGCGAGCCGCGGCAGCGCGAGCTGGAGCGCACGATCACCGACCTCGCGGTCCGCTACCGGCTCGTGAGCCAGTACACGGCGTTCGTCGCCGTCGATGCGTCGCGCATCGTGAGCGACGGCCGCCCGATCCGCGTGCTGCAGCCCGTCGAGCTCCCCGAAGGGGTGAGCTACGAGGGGATCTTCGGCGGCGAGCGCCCCGTCGGCCCGCCGATGCGGATCGGTGCCTGGGGCGTGGACGTGATCGGGACCGATTCCGGAAACGTGCGCGTGGCCACGGTCGAGCGCGGCGCCGCCGCGCGCGCCGGCGTCCGGCGCGGCGCGCGCCTCCGCACGGTGAACGGTGCGCCGATTCACGATCTGGCGGGGCTCGAGGCAGTGTTGTTGCAGAGCGGAGGCGGGCAGGTGGCCGTCGAGCTCCAGCCCGGCGGACGGGTGACGCTCCCGTCGCCCTGACGCCGGCAGGTGCTTGACGGCTCGCCATACGGCACCCATGCTGTGGGTGGCGCGAGTGCGGGGGAGCGGTGCGATGAGGCCGCTCCCCCCGTGCGCCATGGCGAGGAGGGTCGTTGCATCTGTCCCGTCGGCTGGAGCGGATCGGCGTGGCGATCGCCGGTCTCGCGCTCGGCTCAGGGCTCGCGCCAGTGCTCCACGCGCAGCTCGTGCGCGGGGCCGTGCGTACGGCCGGGAGCGGAGCACCGGTCGAGAACGCGCTCGTCCTCCTCCTCGACGAGCACGGCGCACGCCTCACCGCCACCCTCACCGACTCCGCGGGGCGCTTCGCCTTCCGCGCCGCCGCCGCCGGCCGGTTCGCGCTCAGCGCCGAGCGCATCGGCTACAAGAACGTCATCACGGAGCCGTTCGCGGTGGGGGTCGGCGAGACGGTGGAGCGCGAGCTCGCGGCCCCCGCGGTCCCGATCGCGCTCGCCGCGATCACCGTGCTCGGGCGCGATCGCGGGTGCAAGGTGCACCCCGACGAAGGCGCGGCCGCGGCGATCGTCTGGAACGAGGCGCAGAAGGCGCTCGAGGCCACGCGCATCGCACAGGCCCAACGCCTCTACCGCCTCACGCTCGCGCACTTCGAGCGCGACCGGCCCCCCGAGGGACGGGCCGTGCTCCGCGAGCGGAGCTGGGTCACGACGGGGATCTCGGCGAACCCATTCGTGAGCGCGCCGGCGGAATCGCTCGCCGCGCACGGGTACGTCCGCCCCGGGCGCGACAGCACGGCGTACTACGCTCCGGACGCGGCGGTGCTCCTCTCCGAGTCGTTCACCGACCGCCACTGCCTCCGCATGGTCGCCGGCGATGACGAGCACGCGGGGCTCATCGGCGTCGGCTTCGAGCCGGTGCGCTCACGCCATCTCCCTGATGTGAAAGGAGTCCTGTGGGTCGACGCGGCCACGGCGATGCTCCGCACGCTCGAGTTCGAGTACACATCGCTCCCCTTCCACGTCTCCGGCCACCACGCGGGAGGGCGCGTCGACTTCGAGCAGCTCCCGTCGGGGACGTGGATCGTCAAGCGGTGGGTGATCCGCATGCCGATGGTCGGCTGGAGCCCGGCACGGCGGGGGGGAGACTTCATCATCGGGCTGAACGAGCTGACGCTGCTCGGCATCCGCGAGGCGGGAGGGGAGGTGCGCGAGACGTACACGCTCGACGGCCGCAAGGTCTCCGAGAACGACCGCGCCACGATCGACGGCACGGTGTTCGACAGCACGCGCCACGCACCACTGGCGCACGCGACCATCACGCTCGCCAACACCGGCTACACGACCACCACCGACTCGCTCGGCCGCTTCATGCTCGACAGCATCCCGCAAGGCCAGTACACGCTGACCATCGCGCACCCGGCGTTCGATGCGCTCGGCCTCGCCCCGCCGCGCGTCCCTCTGTCCGTCGCGCCGGGCGCGGCGCTCCACGTGACCGCGGCCATCCCGCGCGCGGCGCTCGAGCGGGCCCGAGGGGCGGTGTCGCGAGCCACGCCGCACCCCTGATCCCACTGCTCAGAAGCTGTCGAGCAGCGCGCGCGAGACCTTCGTGGTGTCCCCCACGTACGCGAAGCGCACGTCGTGCATGTAGCGCTGCGCGGCGCGGCGCACGTCGTCGGGGGTGACGTGGCGCAGCTCGTCGACGAACCGGTCGGCGACGCGCCAATCGCCGCGGTAGAGCTGGGCGCGCGCGAGGAAGTTCGCCTGCTCGGCGTTCGTCTCGTTGTTCAGGAAGTACTCGGTGATGAACTGCGAGACGATCACTTCCAGGTTGTCGCGGTCCACGAGCCCGTTCTGCAGGTTGCGCACCTCGCGGCGCATGAGCCGGAGCACCGAGTCGGGGCTCACGGTGGTCACGTACAGCCCTCCGGCCGAGATGGCCCGCTCGACGAACGGCGCCTCCACGGCGTAGGTGAGGTTGCGGCGCGAGCGGACCTCGGCGAACAATCGCCCGCCGAGCACCGCCGAGGCGACGCGCAGCGCTTGATAGTCGGCGCTCGTGGAGCTCGGCCCCGTGTAGTATCCGAGGATGTAGTTGGTGGGGAGCGCGCGCGGGACCAGCACCGACGCCGCTCTCGCCGCCGCAATCGAGTCCGCGTGGACGGCGCTGTCCGCCGGCGGCGTCCACCGGTAGTTCCCCTCGGGGAGACGACCGATCGTCAGGTGCACGAGCCGCTCCACCTGCGCCCGCGACACGTTCCCGACGACCACGAGCAGCATGCGCGACTTCACGAGCTGCGTCGCGCGGTACCGCGCGATGGCCTCGGGGGTGATCGCGGCGATGGAGCGCTCGGTGCCGGTCGGCTCGATCCCGTACGGCTGGCCGGCGAAGGCGACGCTGTCGGCGAGGTACTGCACGAGATCGTCCGGCGAGTCGCGCCGCTGGCGCACGGCGCTCAGCACCTGCGCGCGGATGAGGTTCACGGCCGCGGAGTCCGTGGTCCCGTTCATCAGCCGGTCGGCGAAGATCATCCACGTGCTGTCGAACGCCGCGCGCACGCCGCGGAAGCCGAACATGGTCCAGTCGGGGCGCGGCTCGACCACGATGGCACTCCCGAGCTGCGCGGTCTTGAGGCGGAGCGCCTCGCGCGAGTAGTGCGTCGTGCCGAGCTCGGAGACCCAGAGCATCATCGGCTCGATCCCGGCGGTGGCCTCGGTCTCCTGCCGCGTGCCGCCGAGGAGATAGAGGTTCGCGGCCACGACGTCGTTGGCTGCGTTCCGCCGGAGGATGACTTGGATCCCGTCGACGTCGAAGCTCGACGTCATCGTGTCGACGGGAACCACGGGGCCGGGGCGCGTCGGGGCCGGGCCCGCGGCGCCGAGCGCGGGGAACGCGGCCGCCGCGGCGAGCGCGATGGCGATGAGCGCGCGACGCATCAGCGGTGCCCCTGCGACGCCGCGGTGGCCGAGGCGACCTTGTGGTGCAGCAGGTCCTCGCGCGTGAGCCCGATCTGCCGCCGCGCCTCCGGGTCGATCAGCACGCCCGTCACGCGCGGCTTGCCCAGGATGTACTTGCGCACGTACGCGCGGAGATCGTCGGGAGTCTGTCGTGCCATGTTGTCGACGTAACCGAGATAGTAGTCGAGCCCGGCCACCGCCCACCAGAACCCGAGCTCGTGCGCGAAGCCGGACGCGCGTTCCAGGCCGAGCGCCGTCCCTACCGCGCGCTGCTGCTGCTGCAACCGCAGCTCCGCGGCCGTGAAGTACCCCGGCTTGTCGAACTTGGCGATCTCCGCATCGAGCGCCGCGAGCGCCTCGCGCAGCTTGTCGGGGGTCGTTTCGCCGCTGATCGTGATCGGTCCGGTGTGGTTGAGCGTGTAGTAGTTCACCACCACCGAGTGCCACAGCCCGCTGTCCACGAGCCGCCGCTGGAACGCCGAGCCCTCCTGGTTCATCACGTCGGAGAAGACGTCGGCCGCGTACGTCGCCTCGGGGTCCTTCCCCACGCTCGGCCCGAGCCACTGCTCCATCACGAACACCGTGCTCACCGGTTGTTCGACGATCACCGCATCGTCGCCCGGGAGCGGCGGCACCTCGGGGATCGGGTACTTGACGAATGGGTTGTCCCCGCGCGGGATACTGCCGAAGACCTGCTTCGCCAGCGCGAAGACGCGCGCGGGCTGGACGTCCCCGGCCACGATCAGCGCGGCGTTGTTGGGGACGTAGTACCGATGCTGGATCTCGCGCATCTTCGCCGGCGTGGTCGAGAGCACGATGTCGCGCGCGCCGATCATGTTCTTCCGGCTGTACGCCGAGCGCCACAGCCGATGGTTCATCTCGTCGGTGAACTTGAAGAACGGGCTCGACTCCTGGCGGTCGTACTCGCCGATCACGACCTCGCGCTCACGCTCCAGCTCGTCCTCGCGGAACGACGGGGCGCGGAACGCGGAGGCGAGAAAGCGCATCCCCCCCTCCAGGCTGTCCGCGGGGACCGTGAGGTAGTAGTTCACCACCTCCTCGCGCGTGCTGCCGTTGAACACCGCGCCCAGCTCGGCGGCGCGTTGCACGAACGCTTCCGGCTCCGGGTAGTCGGCGTTGCTCTTGAAGAACATGTGCTCGTACATGTGCGCCAGTCCCTCGAACTCGTGGGACTGGGTGAACGCACCGTTCTTCACGTCGATCTCGACCGTGGCCAGCGGGACGCCGTGGTTCTCGACGACGATCACCTCGAGCCCGTTGGGGAGCATCTCGCGGTGGATGACTTTCTCGAGGATGCTCCGCTGCCGCGCCGCGGCCGCCGGGAGCGCATTCGCCCCGGCGGGCGCCGCCGCGGGGGGAGTGGTGGGCCGAGCCGTGGCACCCTGCGCCAGCACCGGCAATGGAGTCGCGACCAGCGCGGCGAACCCGAGCCGCCGTGCGCCGCGTAGGTAACGTGTCATGTGCATCCCTCAAGTATAGCACGGAGTACACCCGCGGCGCCGCCACGATTCGCGCCCCCCAGCTCTACGTATGACCGTATGACGCCGGAGTCCCCCCTTACCCCTCGTCTCCGGCCCGCGCGCCCACGGCCGGAGCGGCCCCCGGCATCGTGCGATACCGATACGTCGGCTCGGGGCTGGCCACGGCGTCGAGCATCGCGTCGATGCGGTACCGCTCGGGGCTCAGCGTGCAGACCGGGTCGGTCGCGGCCGCGTCGCCCACGAGCGCGAACGCCTGGCACCGGCACCCGCCGAAATCGACGTGCTTGCGGGGGCAACTCCGGCACGGCTCGCGCATCCACGCATCCCCCCGGAACGCCCGAAAGGCCGCCGACTCGTCCCAGATCCACGCCAGCGAGCGCTCGCGCACCGTGTCGAAGGTGAGCGTCGTGATGTCCGACGCCGCATGGCACGGGAGCACGCGGCCGTCGGGGGCGACCACGAGGTAGTGCGCGCCCCACCCGCCGTAGCACGGCTTCGGAAACTCGCTGTGGTAGTCGGGGAGCACGTAGATGATCTGCATCCGCCGCCGGTAGCGCTCCACCGCGCGATCCACGATCTCCACCGACCGCTCCACCTGCGCGCGCGTGGGCATGAGCGCAGCGCGGTTCGTCACCGCCCACCCGTAGTACTGCGTGTTCGCGAGCTCCAGCCGGTCCGCGCCGAGCGCCGCGGCCATGTCGATGATCTCGGCCAGACGGTCCAGATTCGCGCGGTGCAGCACCACGTTCACCGTGAACGCGAGCCCCAGCTCCTTCACCCACCTCGCCGCCGCGTGTTTCGCGTCCCAGCTCGGCGTCCCCGCGATCCGCTCCGCCCCCTCGCGCTCGGCGTCCTGGAAGGAGATCTGCACGTGGTCGATCCCCGCGTCCTTGAGCCGCACCGCGCGCTCGCGCGTGAGCCCGAGCGCCGACGTCACGAGCGTCGAGTAGAGCCCGAGCCCGCGCGCGTGCGCCACGATCGCCTCGAGGTCGCGCCGCACCAGCGGCTCCCCCCCCGAGAGCCCCAGCTGGAGCACGCCCAGCGCGCGCGCCTCCGTGAGCACCCGCTGCCACTCCTCGGTCGAGAGCTCCCCGCGCGAGCGCGTGAGCGCCACCGGGTTCGAGCAGTATGGGCAGTGCAGCGGACACCGGTGCGTGAGCTCCGCGAGGAGCGTGGTCGGCTTACCCGTCGTCGTTGGCATCGCGCACCAGCTCCCGCTCCGCGAGCTGCGACAGGTACTCGACCACGTCGGCCGTGACGTCGGTCGAATACCGGACGCTCAGCGTCGCGGCAATGTCGTCAACCGTGCGAACCCCGTCGCACAACGCGAGGATCTCGGCCGCCGTGTCGTTCAGGAGCACGGCGCCCTCGGGGTAGAGGAGCACGCGCCGCTCGCGCACCGGGTCGAAGTCGATCCGGGCGAGATGCCAGAGCGCCGGGCGCGCGGTCCCCGCGAGCAGCATGGGTCACGGCTCCCGGTACGCGTTGTGGATCGTGTCGATCATGGCCCACAGCATCTCGATCTTGAAGCGCAGCGCCTCGAACGCCCGCTGCTGCGCCTCGACGGTGGTGCAGTACGTCGTCACGATCTCGAGCCCGCGCGCGCTGTCGCGCGGCGCCTGCGTGAGCCGGCTCCGGAAGTAGTCATATGCCTCGGGCCGAATCCACGGATAATGCACGGGGAGCGACTCGAGGCGCCGCCGCATGATGTCGGGGGCAAAGAGCTCGGTGAGCGACGCGGCCACCGCCTCCACCCACGGACGCGTCCTGCAGAACGTCACGTACGCTTCCGTGGCGAAGCGCACGCCGGGGAGCACGTACCGCTCGTCCTCCATCTCCTCGCGCGAGAGACCGAGCGCCATCCCGAGGCGGATCCACATCTCGATCCCCCCCTCCCCCGGCCGCGTGCCATCGTGATCGATGATGCGCTGGATCCAGTGGCGCCGCACCTCGGGGAACGGGCAGTTGCTCAGGATCGCCGCGTCCTTGCGCGGGACCGCGCGCTGATAACAGAGCCGGTTCGCCACCCACCCCTGCAACTGCCGCGGCGACAGCTTCCCCTCGTGCATCAGCCGGTGAAAGGGGTGCTCCACGTAGTACGACGAGTGGAACGCGCGCAGCGCGGCCACCAGCGC
>JADGGM010000076.1 GCA_019689955.1 Gemmatimonadaceae bacterium | reverse complement strand
CCGCCGCCGCGGCCGCGCGGAGCACCTCCGCATCACGGTGCACGTCCCCCGCGACCACCCCCGTCTCGACGGGCTTCATCCCCGCCACGCGCAGCCCGTGCTGGCGCAGGAAGACGAGGAGCGCGGCGCTGAAGACGGTCTTTCCGACTCCGGTATCCGTTCCGGTCACGGCGAGGCGGATCATGGGCCCTCCACGAATTCGGCGATCACATCGTACACGCCGGCGATCTCGTCGGGCGTGGCGCAAAAGGGCGGGAGGAGATAGACGACGTTGCCGAGCGGGCGAAGGAGCACGTCGCGCTGGAGCGCGAAGGCGCCGAGCGCGGGGCCGACGGGATCGAGGTACGACCCCGCGCCCGCGAGATCGAACGCCGCGACGGTCCCGAGCACGCGCGGGTTCCGCACACGCGGGTGCGCGGCGAGCTCGCGCATCCGCGCCACGTGCACCTGTTCGATCGCCGCGCGGCGCGCGGCGCACGCGTCGTCAAGCAGCGCCAGGCTCGCGCGCGCCGCGGCGCAGGCGAGCGGGTTCGCGGTGTAGGAGTGGCCGTGGAAGAGCGTGCGCCGCCGGTCCGGGCTCAGGAAGGCGCGGAAGATCTCCTCGCGCGCCACCGTCGCCCCCAGCGGGAGAAAGCCGCCGGTGAGCCCCTTGGAGAGACACACGATGTCGGGGGCGATCTCCGCGCGCTCGCACGCGAAGAGCGGGCCCGTGCGGCCGAAGCCGGTGAGCACCTCGTCGGCGATGAGCAGGACGCGCGCCTCCGCGGTCAGCGCGCGCAGGCGGCGCAGCACATCGGCGCTCCACACGTGCATCCCGCCGGCGCCCAGGAGGAGCGGTTCGACGATCACCGCGGCGAGCTCCCCGCCGCGCGCGTCGAGCAGCGCCTCGAGCGCCGCCACCGTGTCCTCGCCCTCTTCGCTCGGATCGGGGAGCCGCGCCACCTCGAAGAGGTGCCGGCCGAACGGCGTCGTGAACACGCCGCGCGCGCTCGCGCTCATCGCGCCGAAGGTGTCGCCGTGGTACGCGTTCTCGAGCGCGGCGATGAGCGGGCGCGGCGTGCCCTGGCCGTGCCAGTACTGGAGCGCCATCTTGATCGCGACTTCCACGGCGGTGGAGCCGTCGTCGGAGTAGAAGACGCGCGTGAGCCCGGGAGGGAGGTGGGCGACCAGCTCACCCGCGAGCCGCGCGGCCGGCTCGTGGGTGAACCCGGCGAAGATCACCTGCTCGAGCGTGCGCGCCTGCGCGGCGATCGCATCGGCGATGGCAGGGTGCGCGTGGCCGTGCAGCGTCACCCACCACGACGAGATGGCGTCGAACACGCGGCGCCCGTCGGCCGTGTACAGGTACGCGCCCTCGGCGCGCACCACCGGCACCGGCGGCGGCGCGACCGCGTGCTGCGTGTAGGGGTGCCAGATGTGCGCGGCGTCGAGCGCGCACCAGCTCGCGGCCGCGGTCATGCGGCCGCGCGCGGGGGGCGCGCGGCGGCGAGCGCCTCGAGCAGGCGGTCGATCTGCTCCGCGGTGTGCGCCGCGCTCACGGTGATCCGGAGCCGCGCGCTCCCCATGGGGACCGTCGGCGGCCGGACCGCGCCGACGAGCAGCCCGCGCTCGCGCAGCTCCTGCCCCACGCGCAGCGTCGCCTCGGCCCCGCCGATGATCACCGGGACGATGTGCCCGGGCTGGTTCGCGGGCGCCTCGTGGCCGAGCGCGGCGAGCCCGGCGCGCACCCGCGCGCAGTTCTCGGCGAGACGGGCGCGGCGCCACGGCTCGCGCGCCATGATGTCGAGCGCCGCGATCGCCCCCGCAGCCAGCGCCGGCGGCGTCCCCGTGGTGAACACGAACGACCGCGCGCGGTTGATCAGGAACTCGCGCAGCGTGCGCGTCCCCGCGATGAACGCGCCGACCGTGCCGAGCGCCTTGCCGAGCGTCCCCATCGCGATGTCGATCTCGTGCAGCACGCCGCAGTGCTCCGCCGACCCCGCCCCCGTCGCGCCGAGCACGCCGGTGGCGTGCGCGTCGTCGACGTAGATCCACGCCCCGTGCTCGCGCGCCAGCGGGACGAGGCGCTGGAGGGGGAAGAGATCGCCGTCCATCGAGTACACCCCCTCGACCACGATCAGCCGCCGGCGGTACTTCCCACGGTCCTCGTCGAGCAGCGCGGCGAGCGCGTCGAGGTCCGCGTGCGGGAAGGTGCGCGTGGTCGCGCGCGAGAGACGGCACCCGTCGATGATCGAGGCGTGGTTGAGCGCGTCGGAGTAGATCACGTCCCCGCGCCCCGCGAGCGCCGGGATCGCCCCCGCGTTCGCCGCGAACCCCGTGGGGAAGAGGAGCGCCGCGTCTGCCCCCTTGAGCCGGGCCAGTGCCGCCTCCAGCGCCTCGTGCAGCGGGTGGTTCCCCGCGATGCTGCGCGCCGCGGCCGCGCCGGTCGCGTCGCGCTGGAGCGCGTCGGCCACCGCCGCCGCGATCCGCGCGTCGGTCGCGAGCCCGAGGTAGTCGTTGGAGGAGAAGTCGACCGCCGGCTTCCCCTCGAGCACGATCTCGGCCCCGCGCCGCTGCTCCACCCGCCGCAGGTAGCGCAGAAGGCCCGCCCGCCGGAGCACGTCCAGCTCGCGCCCGAGCGCGGCGTCGAGCGGCTGCGCCTGTAACTCGGAGCTGGGAGCTGACGTAGAGGAAGAAAGGGAGCTGTCGGAGGCGAGTTGGGTCATCGATGCACTGATATGATGCAGCGCCACGCGCCAAGTGGTAGGGGCGCCGCGCCGGAACGGGCGCCCGGCACGTACGAGAAAGGTCAGAGCTCGGTGTTCGCCTGTGGGACGGGCATTCCCACTTTCGGTCAGACCGGCTACCGAGCGCGACCGTTGGAGAAGGCGCAACTGCTACGAACACAACGACTTGACATTGCCCCGCCCGCGGCACGCTCCTTCCCTTCTGGGTCAGCAAACCAAAGCAACACGTCGATCATCTAACCACGCCAACGGAGCACGTTCGCTTGGACATCCCTCGCGAGCCACGCAGCAAGAAAAAGAAGTACGTCATCGGCGGTCTCGCCGTCGGGGGCGTAGTGCTCATCACGGCCGCCCTCGGGCGGTTGGAGCCGGCGGCGCCCTCGGTGGATCGGAGCACGCTCTGGATCGACACGGTACGCAGGGGCGAGATGGTGCGGCAGGTCCGGGGTCCGGGGACGCTGGAGCCGGAACAGGTCCTCTACATCTCGGCCGTCACGGGGGGGCGGGTGGATCAGATCTACGTTCGCCCTGGGACTAAAGTAGCGGCGAACACGCTCATCCTGCAGATGAGCAACCCCGACGTGCAGCTCGAGGCGCTCACCGCGGAGCAGCAGTTGAGCGCCGCCCAGGCCCAGCTCGCCAGCCTCGAGACCACGCTGGAGACGCAGCGCCTCACCCAGGAAGGCGCCGTCGCAACGGCCCGCGCCGACTACCAGACGGCCAAGCGCGCGGCCGACGTGGCCGAGCCGCTGGCCCAGAAGGGGCTCCTCTCCCCGAAGGACGTGGGCGACGCGCGCGACAAGGCGCAGGAGGCCGAGGCGCGGTATCACGCGGCAACCGAGCAGCTCGAAGTGCTGTCCAAGTCCATCAAGGAGCAGATCGCGCTCCAGCGCCAGACGGTCGAGCGCCTCAAGGCGATCGTCGAGTTCCAGCGCAAGCGCGTCGAAAGCATGCAGGTGCGGGCCGGGTTCGACGGCGTCCTGCAGGACATGGATCTCCAGCCTGGCCAGTGGGTGCAGGCCGGGACACTGCTGGCGAAGGTCGCGCAGCCCGGCCGCCTCAAGGCGGTGCTGCGCATCCCGGAGACGCAGGCGAAGGACGTCCAGCTCGGCCAGCCGGCGGCGATCGACACGCGCAACGGGATTGTGTCCGGTCACGTGATTCGCATGGACCCCTCCGCGCAGAACGGGACCGTGACCGTGGATGTCGCACTCGACGGGAAGCTCCCCTCCGGCGCGCGCCCCGAGCTGAGCGTCGATGGCACGATCGAGATCGAGCGGCTCAAGGACGTGTTGTACGTCGGCCGCCCGGCGTACGGCCAGGCCGAGAGCACCGTGGGGCTGTTCAAGCTCGCCCCCGACGGCAAGGAGGCGACCCGCGTGAACGTCAAGCTCGGCCGCAGCTCGGTGAACACCATCGAGGTCGTCCAGGGACTCAACGTCGGCGACCGCGTGATCATCTCGGACATGTCCGCCATGGACTCGCACGACCGCGTCCGCCTCCGCTGACGCGCCACGCACTCGCGCTCGCAGAGACACTCACCCGAACCGGATTTCACCATGCCATCCCAGTCTTCTCCTCGCTCGGACGCATCCGCTCTGTCGTTCGGCTCGGGCTCCACCACCGACGTGGAGACCAAGGCGCTCATTCGCCTCGATGGCATCAAGAAGATCTTCTACACGGACGAGGTGGAGACGCACGCGCTCTCCGGCGTGCACCTCGAGGTGCAGCCGGGCGAGTACCTCGCCATCGCCGGCCCCTCCGGGTGCGGCAAGACGACGCTCCTCTCGATCCTCGGCCTCCTCGACACGCCGTCGGAGGGAGAATACTTCCTCGACGGACAGCCCGTCGCCCAGCTCACCGCGAGCCAGCGCGCGCGCGTCCGCAACCGGCAGATCGGGTTCATCTTCCAGGCGTTCAACCTGATCGGCGACCTCACGGTGTACGAGAACGTGGAGCTCCCGCTCACCTACCGCGGGATGGACTCCGCGGAACGCCGCCGGCGCGTGCTCGAGGCGCTGGAGAAGGTAGGGATGTCGCACCGCGTGAAGCACTACCCGTCGCAGCTCTCCGGCGGCCAACAGCAGCGCGTCGCGGTCGCGCGCGCCGTGGCCGGCGAGCCGCTCATCCTCCTCGCAGACGAGCCCACCGGAAACCTCGACTCGACGAACGGCGAGGCGGTGATGGAGCTACTGCGCGACCTGCACCGCCAGGGGGCGACGATCATCATGGTCACCCACGATCCTCGCTACGCCGCTCACGCGGACCGGACGATCCACCTGTTCGACGGACGCGTGGTGGAGGAGGAGGCGGGGTCGCGCGAGCAACACGATGAGGCGGAGCTGCGGCGCAGCGGGTTCGACGTGAAGTAGCAGCGAACGCGTCGCCGCGGCGACACGAGATCGATGCATGTCGTGAACGCCGTGCCCCTGCGGCCACTCTGTACTCCGCCCCGGGCCAGCTCGTAGCCCTTCACAGCGAATGACTCCGCTCATCGTGGGACAGGGGGAGCATCGAGCATGCAGACGTTGACACAGGACATACGGTACGCGCTCCGGGCGCTCCGCACGCATCGCGGCTTCACCGCCGTCGCCCTCCTCACCCTCGCCGTGGGGCTCGGCGCGAACACGGCGATGTTCAGCATCGTCGACGCCGTGCTCCTCCGCCCGCTCCCCTACCCGTCCCCCGCGCAGCTGGTGACGCTCGAGGAGCAGACCACGCGCGACGGGCACGTTGCGCCGGTCTCCCCCCCCAACTTCCGCGACTGGCGCGCGCAAGCGCGGAGCTTCTCGGCACTCGCGGCGTACGCCGCGGGTCCGTCGGCGATCCTCGGCGGCGACGAGCCCACGCGCGCGACGGTGGCCGCGGTCTCGCGCGGGTTCTTCACCGTGCTCGGCGTGCCCCCCGCGCTCGGACGCACGTTCACGGACGACGAGCACCAGTTCGGCGCCGCGCCCGCTGCGGTCGTGAGCGACCGGTTCTGGCGCGAACGCCTCGGCGGCACGCGCGATGTGCTCGGCAAGCGCCTCCAGGTCGATGGGTTCACGCTCACGATCGTGGGCGTGATGCCCCCGGGCTTCGCGTTCCCCGACGGTACCGACCTCTGGGCGCCGAGCGAGCTCGTGGCCGACGAGAGCGGCCGCACCGCGCACAACTGGGAGGTGATCGGCCGCCTGCGCCCCGGCGTCACGATCGACCAGGCACGCCACGAGATGAGCGCCATCGCCGCACGCCTCCACGCCACGTACGGCTCCGACGACGACGCGCTCGACGTCCGCGTGACCGGGCTGCACGAGCGGCTCGCCGGCCCCGTGCGCGGCCGGCTCCTCCTGCTCATGGGCGCGGTGACGTGCATCCTCCTCATCGTCTGCCTCAACCTCGCGAGCGCGCTGCTGGTGCGCGATCGCTCGCGCGCCAGGGAGCTCGCCATCCGCACGGCGCTCGGCGCGGACCGCGGGCGGCTCGCGCGTCAGCTCGTGACGGAGAGCCTCCTCCTCGCGCTCGCCGGCGGCGCGGCCGGGCTCTGGGTCGCGCGCCTCGGCATGGACGCGGTGGTCGCGTTCATCCCCGGCGGACTTCCCGGCGCGCCGCACGTCTCGCTCGACGCGCGCGTCGCGCTCTTCACGCTCGCCGCGTCCCTGGCCACCGGTCTCCTCTTCGGCCTCGCCCCCGCGCTCCGCGCCGCGGGCGTCGATCCGCAGCCCACGCTCGCCAGCGGCGGCGGACGCGGCGCCACCCGCGCCGGTGGCCGCGCGCGCGGGATCCTCGTGATCGGCGAAGTGGCGCTCGCCGTGGTCCTCCTCACCGGCGCGGGGCTCCTCCTGCGCAGCCTGGCGCGGCTCCTCGCCGTGGACCCGGGCTTCGCGCGGACGGGCGTCGTCACCGCGGACGTGTACCCCCCCCCGTCGAAGTACCTGACGCCGACGGCGTCCCGCCTGTACGTGGACCGCGTGATCGCGGAAGTGGGTACGCTCCCCGGCGTCGTGGCCGCGGGCGCGATCAACGCCGCCCCGCTCAGCGGCCCGTTCGCCAACGGCGGTTTCGAGCTCGGCCGCGATGGCGCCACGGGGTACGCCGAGTACCGCGTAGTGGACGGCGACTACTTCGGCGCGATGCGCATCCGCACCCTTCGCGGCCGAACGTTCACCAGCACCGACGCGCCCGGCGGCGCGCCGGCGGTCGTGATCTCCCAGAGCCTCGCGCAGACGTACTGGCCCGGGGAGGACCCGCTGGGCCACCGGATGCGCTTCTTCGGGATGGACTCGCGCTCCGACCCGTGGCTCACGGTCGTGGGCGTGGTGGCGGACGTTCGCGACAGGAGTCTCGCGTCCACGCCGTCGCCCACGGCGTACGTGTTCGCTCCGCAGATGCCATCGCGCACGCGGTACGGGATGACGGTGCTTGCTCGCACCACGGGCTCGCCCGACGCGCTCATCCCTTCGGTGCGCGCGCGGATCCACGCGGTGGACCCGGACGTACCGATGGAGCTCTCCACGATCGAGCAGCTCGTCTCGCGTTCGTCGGTCGACCGCCGCTTCACGGCGGCGCTGTTGGCGACGTTCGCCGGGGTGGCCGTGCTCCTCGCGGCGATCGGGCTCTACGCGGTGCTCGCGTTCGGTGTGGCCGAGCGGAGGCGCGAGATGGGGATTCGCATTGCGCTCGGCGCACAGCAGAGCGCGGTCCGCCGGATGGTCGTCGGAGAAGGGCTCGGGCTCACCCTGGTCGGGATCGTCGCGGGGGTCGCGCTCTCGCTCGGCGCCACGCGGCTGCTCGGCAGCTTGCTCTACGGCATCGCCCCGACCGACGTGCCCACGTACGCGGGGGTGTCGCTCCTCCTCGTGCTGGTCGCGCTCGTGGCGAGCTACCTCCCCGCCTACCGCGCGACGCGGGTGGATCCACTGATCGCGCTGCGGGCGGAATGACGCGCTCGCATCGGGAGGGTCGCGGCATTGCGGGGCCGAGGCACGGAGCCGCATATCTTTCCCGGAGCCTCGCGGGGCGCGTTGCTCCGACCACCATGCTGAGGTACGAGGAATGCCTTCGTTGAGATCGCTGTTCTCCGGCGCTGCCTCCGGCCCAACGGCCGAGCCCTCCGCGGCCGCCGGGCCCGGTGCCGACGACTCCTTGCTTATCTCCACGCGCGGGATCGAGAAATCGTACCCGGTGGGGAACGGGCAGGTCTACGTGCTCCGCCGCATCACGTTCGACGTCCGCCAGGGGGAGTTCGTGTCGATCATGGGGCCCTCGGGCGCGGGGAAGTCGACCCTCTTGAGCGTGCTCGGCATGCTGGACAGTGCGTGGACGGGGGAGTTCTGGTTCCTTGGCCACCCGGTGCACACGCTCTCGGTGAAAGAGCGTGTCGCGCTCAACAAGCGGTACATCGGCTTCGTCTTCCAGCAGTATCATCTGATCGACGACCTCACGGTGGCCGAGAACCTCGACATCCCGCTCTCATACCGCAACATCAAGAAGAGCGAGCGCGAAGCGATCGTCGCCGATACGCTCGATCGGTTCAACATCGTCGGGAAGAAGGACCTCTACCCGCGACAGCTCTCCGGCGGCCAGCAGCAGCTCGTCGCGGTCGCCCGTGCCGTGATCGCGAGCCCCAAGCTGATCCTGGCGGACGAGCCCACGGGGAACCTGCACTCCACGCAGGGGGCCGAGATCATGGAGCTGTTCACCAAGCTCAATCAGCAAGGGACGACCATCATCCAGGTCACCCACTCCGACACCAACGCCGCCTACGGCAATCGCATCATCCAGCTCCGCGACGGCTGGATCGTCGACAACTAGCGGGCTCGCCGTAGTTGCTCGACAGCTGCCCTTCGCCCCGCCTGCGCCTCACATCGGCGCGAACAACTCCGCGAGCGGAAGGGTGAACGGCTGCGCCGCCCCAGCAGGCTGCCACACCAGCACTTCGCGTTCGCAGTGCGAGCGGTGAGCGTCCGCAGTCCATACCTCCACGGATCGCGCATCGCCATCGACGATCCAGTACAAGGGGGTCCCTTGCTCCTGGTACAACCGCCGCTTCACGAGCAGATCGGCGCGCCGCGAGCTGGGGCTCAATACCTCCACGGCGAGGAGCAGCGTGCGCACTCGCGCCCACTCGAGCGTCCGCGCTTCCTCCAGCGAGACCACGAACACGTCGGGCTGCACCAGCGTGTCCTCCAACCCCCAGCTGATGTCGGATGGCGACGTGAACACACACCCGACCGCCCGTTCACCCAGGAGATATGTGTGAAGGGCGAACAAGAGCCGCTTCACCAGCTCCTGATGCCACATACGCGGCGCCGGCGTCACGAGCAGCTCCCCGTGGACCGTCTCGTAACGCGGCCAATGACGGGCCGGGTCCCAGAGCTGCCGGACCATCTCCGCCGTGTAGTAGCGCGACGCACGCATGGCCATAGTATCACCCCCCCGGGTCGAACGAGACAAGCACGAAACACGGCCTACCATACATCGACCCAGATACCGATGCGTCATCATTTCCACGCCACCGCAATCGCACGCACGCGCCCTCTCCCCCGGCCGGACGCTGCCGCTCCCCGCCCCGCTC
>JADGGM010000075.1 GCA_019689955.1 Gemmatimonadaceae bacterium | reverse complement strand
CGCCGGCGGCGGGGGCACACGGGCTCACGCCGCGCCAGCTCGAGGTGCTGCGGCTCCTCGCGCGCGGGTGCACGACGGCGGAGATCGCGAACGAGCTGGGGGTGAGCCAGAAGGCGGTGGAGTTCCACCGCGCGCGCATCAAGCGGACGCTCGGCCTCACCTCGCAGGCGTCGCTGGTGCGGTTCGCGGTGGCGAACGGGGTGGTGTAGCCCCGGAGGTCGTGGAGCTCCCCGCCGCCGGCCGCACGCCGGCGGGCGCATGACAAGCAGATGACACAATTGGGCCCCTGGCGCGTGACAACGTCGGGGGCCTGTCGCTTGTCAGTGTAAGGTCAGAATTATATTGACTAGCTCTGCTGTGCGCAACGGGTCTGCTTAAAATCTTTAACAGGACGTTGACGTCTCAATGTCCAGTCTGTAACGTCGCCATCCGTGCCGCGTTGGGTGGCGTGGACGCGGGGGAGCTCGCGCCGCGCGCGCCCAGGACGGAGGAAGTCGGATCTCTACACCCGTACCATGGAGGCGACGTGCGAAAATCTCTTGTTGTTCTGGCAGGGGTGGCGCTGGCCAGCGCGGCGTGGAGTAGCGCCGTGCTCGCGCAGCGACCGCTGCGCGGTACCGTAACTGACGCCGAGACGGGCGCGCCGATCGTATCGGCCCGCATCACCGTTAAGGGCGGGAGCGCTGGGACGTACACCAACGCCGATGGGAAGTTCTCCTTCACCGTCCCCTCGGGGGCGATCACGCTCGACGTCCGCCGCATCGGGTACGCGCCGAAGACGGTGCCGGTCGGGGCGGATGACAACGACATCAAGATCACCCTCAAGTCCGACGTGCTCCAGCTTGGCCAGGAGGTCATCACCGGCCAGGCGACGACGATCTCGCGCCGGAACCTGAACAACGACGTCGCCGTGGTGAGCGGGCAGGAGCTCAACCGGGCGCCGTCGCAGACGATCGAGAACGCGCTGCAGGGGAAGGTGCCCGGGGCCATCGTCACCGCCAACTCCGGCGCGCCGGGCGGCGGGCTCCAGGTGCGGATGCGCGGGGTGACGTCGATCTTCGGCAACTCCGCGCCGCTCTACGTGGTCGACGGCGTCGCCGTCTCCAACACCACGATCCAGCCGGGGCTCAACGCGGTCAGCAGCGCCGGGGCGGGGCTCAACTCGAGCAGCCAGGACAACGGCGTCAACCGCATCGCCGATCTGAACCCGGACGACATCGAGAACATCGAGATCCTCAAGGGGCCCTCGGCGGCGGCGATCTACGGCTCGCAGGCCGCGAACGGCGTGGTCGTCATCACGACCAAGCACGGCGCCCCCGGGAAGCCGCACTTCACGCTCCGCCAGCGGCTCGGGACCAACCGCCTCGCGCACAAGATCGGCGCGCGCCACTTCACGCTCGATGAGGCGTACGCCTACGCCGGTTCCGGGACCCCGGACGAGGTCATGGACTCCGCGTCCGTCCTGGCGAACTACCAAGCGTGTAACGGCTTCTGCGACTTCGAGGAAGAGGTGTTCGGCGATCATAGCCTGTCCTACCAGACGAACCTCGACCTCAGCGGCGGGAACGACGCCACGCAGTACTTCGTCTCCGGGGACGTGCAGCATGACAACGGCATCATGTACGGCACCGGGTACGACAAGCAGGGGCTGCGCGCGAACCTCACGCAGCTCGTGGGATCGAAGCTGCAGGTGCGCGTGAACACGAACCTGATCCACTCGCTCACCAAGCGCGGGATCAGCAACAACGACAACGTGAACGTCACGCCGTACTTCGTGTTCGGGGAGACGCCGAGCTTCTTCAACCTGCGGCCGACGAACGGGGTCTATCCGTACAACCCGTGGACGGGGAACGGGAGCAACCCGCTGCAGACCATCGCGCTCCTCAAGACCCCCGAGGACCTGTTCCGCTTCATCGGCTCGGTGAACGCGACGTACACGGCGTTCAACACCGAGACGCAGAGCCTCAAGGCGATCCTCGACATGGGGGTCGACCACTACACCTACAAGTCCAACATCTACGCGCCGGCGGCGCTGTACTGGGAGCCGTCTGACGGGTTCCCGGGGACGGCGACGGACCTCACCGGCGTCGAGACGCAGGCGCCCCTCGCGCTCACGGTGACGCACCGCTACGCGCCGACCTCCGGCGCGTTCGCGGCCACGACGTCGATCGGCGCGCGCCGCTCGTACGATGACATCTCCGTGGCCAACGTGGTGACGCGAAACCTCCTTCCGAACCAGCAGAACATCGACCGCGGCGCCGCCGTCAGCGTGTTCGAGAATCGGCAGAACGTCCGGTCGCTCGCGGCCTTCGCGCAGGAAGAGGTCCTGCTCTTCAACGAGCGCCTCTACCTCTCCGCGGGGATCCTCGGCCAGCGCAGCACCAACAACGCCGACGTGAACAAGCTGTTCTACTACCCGAAGGCCGGCGCCTCGTACCGGTGGCCGAAGCTCGGGCCGTTCGAGGAGTTCAAGCTTCGCTTCGCGTACGGCGAGACGGGGAACGAGCCGCTCTACGGCAACAAGTTCACGTCGTTCGTCGGCGGGTCGTACACGGGGTTCAACTCGCTGCAGCTGCAGGGGACGGTCGCCGATCCCAACCTGCACCCCGAGCGCGAGCGTGAGTTCGAGGGCGGCGTGGACTTCGGGCTGTTCCAGTCGCGCCTCGCGGCGTCCGTGACCGCGTACCAGAAGAACAACACCGACCTCCTCCTCCAGGCGCAGCTCGGGGCGAGCACCGGGTACGCCGTCCGCATCTTCAACGGCGGCGAGATCCGGAATCGCGGCGTCGAGGCATCGCTGCAGGGGTTCCCGATCCAGATGCAGAACCTGAGCTGGCTCTCGCGCGTCACGTTCTCGAAGAACACCGGGAAAGTGATCGACCTCCCGGTGCCCGCCTTCACGGCGCCCAACGCGTTCGCGACGATCTACGGGCTCGGGCGCATCCAGAAGGGGAACTCGCCCTCCGCGATCTACGGGCTCAACGAGGATCACCAACTCGTGGTGGTGGGCGATTACGAGCCGAAGTTCACGATGGGCTTCTCGAACGAGTTCACCGTCGGGCCGGTCCGCCTCTACAGCCTCTTCGATTGGCGGCACGGCGGCTCGGTGGTGAACATCACGCAGAACCTGTACGACGTGCTGCACACCGCGCCCGACTCGGCCGCCTCGGCCGAGCGCCTCGCGAAGTTCAACTCCGGCGTCACGGTGTACACGCAGGATGCCTCGTTCGTGAAGCTGCGTGAGGTGACCCTCTCGTACCAGATCCCGAGCCGGATCGTGCAGCAGGCGTTCGGCAACCGCGTGAGCAACCTCCGTCTGGACCTGACCGGACGCAACCTCTACACCTGGACCGACTACAAGGGGAGCGATCCCGAGGTGAGCAACTTCGGCGCGCAGAACATCAATCGCGGCCAGGACCTCTCCCCGTATCCGCCGGCGCGGAGCTTCTTCGTCAACCTGGCGGTGGAGTTCTGACATGCGACTTCACACACTCATGACCGCGCGCCCGCGCGGTGAGCGCGCTATGCGAATTCGATACGTCCTGTTGGCCGCCGGCGTCCTGGCGATCGGTGCATGCAAGGACCCGAATCGGCCGAACCTCAACAACCCCGGCGTCGATGATTTCTCGAAGATCACCGACGTCTCCCAGATCCAATCGCTGACCACGGGCGTGCTGGCCTCGGATCGCGGGCAACACACCGCGGAGATCACGCGCTCGGAGATCGTGGGCCGGGATGCGTACATCATCACGGGCTCCGAGCCGCGCTGGAACACGGAGCTGCTGGGCGAGACGATCGACGCCAGCGACTTCCTAGGGGCCTCGGTGTTCCCGTACGCCACGATCCGCCTGACGAACATCGGGATCGCGGCGGTCAAGGCGACCGATGCGACGGTGCTCAGCGACCAGCAAAAGGCCGTGACGATCGGGTTCCTCCAGACCTTCAAGGCGATCGAGTACATGCGGGTCATGGAGACGCACGACACGGTCGGGGCGCCGATCAACGTGGACACCCCGCCGACCGATCCGCCGGCGCCGCTGAGCTGCAAGAGCGACGTGCTGCACTACATCGTGGCGCTCCTCGACTCGGCGGCCACGAACCTGAGCGCGGGGGGGGAGTTCCCGTTCAGCCTCCCGGCGGGCTTCAGCGGGTTCGACCAGCCGTCGACGTTCCTCACCTTCAACCGCGGGCTGGCCGCCAAGGCGAACCTGTACCTCGCCTTCCGTAACGGCCCGGGATCGCCCGACGCCGCGGCGCTCGCGGCGGCGGATGCGGCGTTGGCGGCATCGTTCCTGAGCACGGACCCGGCCGACCTGGACGTGGGGCCGATGCACAACTTCTCGAGCAATTCGGGTGACGCGACCAACGGCCTGTACGGGCCGCCGGCGAGCACCACGATCCGCGTCAACCCGCGCGTGCTGCGCGAGGCGGAGGCCGGCGATCGGCGCCTGCAGAAGATCGACTCGGCGAACGCGCTCTCGGCGTCCGATGTCTCGTCGAAGTACGTGTTCGTGAACTACACCTCGCCCACCTCGCCCGTGCCGATCCTCACGAACAAGGAGTTGCTCCTGCTCGCCGCCGAGGCGAAGTGGGGTGAGGGGAAGATGGACAGCGCCCTCGTTTACGCGAACATCGTGCGCGTCAACGACGGCGGCCTGACGGCGGACGCGAACAACGCGCCGGATGCGGTGCTCAACCGGATCCTGTACGAGAAGCGCTACTCGCTCCTCTACGAGAGCGCGGACCGCTGGCCGGACCTGCGCATGTTCGGAAAGCTGAACGGGAGCGAGCCGCCGGCCGGGGTCGGCCAGGAGCGCGGGCTCCCGCCGCTCAACAACCTTCCGCTGCCGCAGTCCGAGGTGAACGCCCGGGGCGGCGTCCTCGACAAGCAGTGCACGACGACCTGAGGTCGCACGTCGCAGCGATGTGACGCAACGCAACGGCCCCGGCGATCTCGCCGGGGCCGTTGTGTCATCGCCCGCCTCACCGCGGCGCGCGCAGCGCTCCCTTCTCCGGCACGATCCACACCTCGCGCTCCGGCGCTGCCGCGGCCCGGAGCAGCTCGATCGCCTCGCGGTAGCCGTGGAGCGTCCCCACGTCCACGTACGACCGCCCGGCGCGCACCGCGACCGCACGGCCGCCGTGCGCGAGGTACGCGTTCACGAGCGTGCCGACGTACTCGTCGCGCTGGTCGCGCTCGTGCCACAACGCGTGCAGCGCGGCCAGCACCGCGCCCGGCATCGTGAAGGCGCCCCAGATCCAGTTCGACGGCGCGTTCGGCTGCTTCACCTCGATCGAGAGCACCCGCCCCTCGGCGTCGGTGACCACGGCGTCGAAGCGCTCCGGGCGCTCGACGGGAAAGAGGAGAAAGGCGAGCACGTCGCCGGGGAGCTGGCGGAGCGCGTTGGCCGGGAACCAGATCGTGTCGGGGAGGCCGACGAGCACCGATTCGTCCGGGGGGATGAGCGGGAGGGCGCGGAAGATCGCATCGCACAGCCCCGCGGGGCGCGACTGCACGGTGTAGGCGATCTGCGCGGGGCCGATGCGCCCGCCGTAGTACTCCAGGATGTCCGTCTTCCCCGGGGAGACGACGAAGCAGAGCTTCGTCGCCCCGGCGAGGATCATCCGCTCGACCAGGTACTCGCTCACCGCGCGCGGGCGCTCGACGCCGTCCTCGAGGCGGCTCCCCACCGGGAGGAGCTCCTTGGAGAACGCCAGGGGCTGAATGCGGCTCCCCGCGCCCGCCGCCGGGATGATCCCCCACATCGCTCACACCTCCACGCCCGACGGATCGCGCAGGGCATCCTCGATGATCGCCTCGAGCTCGGCGGCGCGGTGCTCCGCCGTGTGCTGGGCCAGGGTCCGCTCGCGCGCCGCGCGCGCCACGGCCGCGAGCTCGGCGTCCGAGCGCTCGATCGCGGCGATCGCCGTGTTCGTGTCCGTGGCGACGAGGATCTCGCGATCGGGGGTGAAGAACGCGTCGAGCCCCTCCCACGAGTCGCTGAGCACCGGCGCGCCGCACGCCGCGGCCTCGAAGAGGCGCCCCGACGGGCAGTCGCCCATCTCCGCCATGGCCTGCCGCGTGATGTTGAGCGTGAGCCGAGACGACGAGTAGAACGCGGGGTGCTCGGACGGAGGGAGGTGGCGCTTGAAGTAGATGTTGTCGGTCCACGGGAACGACGGCGGGTACTGCGCCCCGCCGATGAGGAATCGCCGGTGCGGGAGGTGGCGCGCGGGAACCACGAACAGCGTCTCGAGGGCGCGCTGCCGGTCGTCGGCATAGGTGCCGAGGTAGGACAGGTGGCTGCGGTACGCCTCGACGGGCGGCACCCGGCGATGCACCGCGGGGTCCACGCTCCCGTAGAGCGGAGCGACGCGCCCCGCGCCGAGCTGCGACTGGAGCGCGTCGAGCGCGCGCCCGCCGGTGTAGCTGAGCACGAGGTCGAAGTCGCCGAGCCCGCGCGCGGGGAGGTAGGGCACCGGCTTCCCCGCACCCACCCGGGCGAGCGTGACCGGCGTGTCGAGGTCGTAGAACGCCCGGACGGCCGCGTTGGAGTCGAGCACGAGCTCGCACGCGGCGACGCCGTCGGCGCAGTACGACGTGACCATCCCGACGTCCGCGTCGGCGAGGTGCGCCCTGGCCGCGTGCCGGACCGCGTCCCACTCGGGGTAGAGGACGAGCGTGCCCGCGGGGAGCGCGTCGAGGTCGCGATGCGCGGCGTAGTATGGGACGTCGCGCTCGAAGAAGACCACCTCGTGCCCGTGCCGCGCGAGCGCCCCGATCAGGCCGCGCCAGAGCGTGGCGTGGCCGTTCCCCCATGATGAGCTCACCGAGAGCCCGAAGATCACCAGCTTCATGACCGCTCCCCGCCTCCCGCGACCGGCGCGCCGAGCGATGCCCGGCCGCGCGACGGCGGCCGAGGAGTCGCAAAACGCGAGCTAGCGCCGCAGGGGAGCGCGAAGAACCCCGTGGCGCGGTCAGGCCGCGTGCGGGAGGAGGAGCCCGTGCGTCTGGCGGCGGACGAGCGAGGCGTAGTGCCCGTCCCGCTGCATCAGATCGGCGTGCGTCCCCATCTCGGCGATGCGTCCCTGGTGGAGCACGACGACCCGGTCGGCGCTCATGACAGTGGACAGGCGGTGCGCGATGATGAACGTCGTACGGCCGCGCGTGAGCGTGTGGAGCGCTTGCTGGACGAGCGCCTCGGACGTGGCGTCGAGCGCCGAGGTCGCCTCGTCGAGCACGAGGATCGGCGCGTCGCGCAGGAGGGCGCGGGCGATGCCGAGGCGCTGGCGCTGCCCTCCGGAGAGGCGATTGCCGTGCTCGCCGATCACCGTGTCGTACCCCTCGGGGAGCGCCATGATGAAGTCGTGCGCGTACGCGGCGCGCGCGGCCGCCTCGATCTCCTCGTCGCTCGCGGTGAGGCGGCCGTAGGCGATGTTCGCGCGCACGGTCTCGTTGAACAGGTCGACGTCCTGGTAGACCGCGGCGATCTGCTCGTGGAGCGAGCGCTGGGAGAGCTGGCGGATGTCGATGCCATCGATGAGGATGCGCCCGTGCTCGACGGGGTAGAGCCGTTGGAGGAGCATCATCATGGTGCTCTTCCCGCTCCCGCTCGCGCCGACGATGGCGACGTTCTCGCCGGCGCGCACGTCGAGGTCGATGTCCGAGAGCACGGGGGGCTCGTCGGGGGCGTAGGCGAAAGTCACGTGCTCGAGGCGCACGTCGCCGCGCACGCGCGCGACGGTGATGGCGTCGGGGCGATCGCCCACCGCGTCCGGCGCATCGAGGATGCCGAAGATGATCTCGAGCGAGACGGTACCGCGGCGGAGGGTCTGGTACACGTTGGTGATCCCCTGCACGGGCCCGAAGAGCCCCGTGATGTAGCCGAGCACCGCCACCAGCGAGCCGACCGTCAGCTCGCCGCGGATCATGAGGAACCCGCCGACGGCGATCGCCGCGAGCCGCGCGAGCGTCGCCGCGAAGCCGCGCAGCGCGCCGGTGACCGCGTCGGTGCGCACGCCGCGGCGGACGATCTCGTTCCCCTCGCGCTGCCCGCTCAGGAAGCGGCGGAGCTCCACCTCCTCCATGCCGAACGACTTCACCGTGCGAATCCCCGCCCACACCTCGTTGAGGCGCGAGTAGAGGGTGGTCCAGCGCTGCATGAGCAGCCGTTCGCGCTGCGTCTGCTCGCGTGCGGCCCACGCGCCGATGAGGGCGGGGAGCGGGGTGAAGACGAGCACCACGAGCGCGAGGCGCCACTCGAGGCGCGCGAGCGCGGTCGCCGAGAGGATGAGGTAGGCGACCGCGGGGACGAGGTTGAACGCGATCTCGCTGAACGCGGTGAGGAAGCCGGTGACGCCCTGGTTCACCTGTGTCATGGTGCCACCGACCGGGCGTCCCTGGTGGTACGCCATCGGGAGGGTGTTGAGCTTCCCGATGAGCCGTTCGCGGAGCGCGTAGTCGACCGCGAGGCGGAGGTCCCAGGTGGCGGTCGCGAGCCACCCTTCGGCGAGCGTCCTGGCGACCTCGACGGCGAGGAGGGCGCAGACTATGAGCGCCAGCGTACGGAGCTCTCCGTGCCGGGTGAGCGTGTCGAAGACGAACTTGAGGACGAGCGGTTGGAGCGCGCCGAGTGCGGCGACGGTGAGCGCGAGCGCCGAGACCCCCGCGAGGCGGGCGCGGTAGGGTGCCACGAATTGCAGGGAGCGGCGGATCAGACGGCGGCCGCGTCCGGGATCGAACTGCCGATACGTGCCGCTACGGTACGTCAGGTGTGCCATACGTCGGCTGGGACACCGGCGCGGGGGGCGCCGACGCCGGGTCCTTCAACTTCAATGAGATGCAGGGGAGGGGTGATGCGGAGCGGGGAGTCCTTCGTGGCGCATGCAGGGTGTGGCAGCGGGTATACCCCCGTCCGCCACGCGGGTTCGAGCCGTCCGATCAGGATGACGACGCACACCTGAAAGCGCCAGCCCCCATCTCGTCCGACCCGGCCAGTCGCACGCGCGTATGGCGCAGCGCGCCGGTGCCGTGCGGTGGTGAGCTCGGATATCAGCGCGCTCCGGCGTGTGTCGACGTCGTACACACCGATGCGCCCGATGCGACTCTCATCGGGACGAGGTAAGTACCGGCCCGCTTGTTGCACACCGACGATCGCCTCGATCGAGCTCGCACCGTGATGCTCGAGGTGGTGCGGCACGCGCGCGCCGAGCGCACGATGCGGCGGCGCAGGCGATCACGCGGACGCCGGCGGTGCGTCTGACGCGTGAGATTCGGAGGGGGTTGGCGATGGGGCAGGTCCTGATCACGGG
>JADGGM010000074.1 GCA_019689955.1 Gemmatimonadaceae bacterium | reverse complement strand
TTCCTTCGTCTCCCCCAGCACCTCCCCCGCGCTCTGCTGCACCGTGTCGAGCATCGCCCGCGCTCGCCGCGACGTTGCCTGCGCCGCGCTGTCCACCGCCGGTCCACCATGCGCGACCGTCCCCGCCGTCGCGGCCGCGGCCCCCGACGCCAGCTGCACCGCGCCGCCGAGCAGCGAGCCGACGCCGCTCGCGAGCAGGTACGCCGCGAGGAGCGTCGACAGCCCCCACATGAGGACGCCGTGCAGCGCGCCATTGCCTCGCGTCAGCACGCCCGCCAGGTAGCCGGTCGTCAGCCCGCCGACGTACAGCGCGATCAGCGCCGTCACGATCATCCAGATCCCCGCCCCGATCCCGATCCCGCGCGCCGAGGTGTCCGGGCCGACCGCCGTCAGCCCGATCGCCGTGCCGAGGAGCGTGAGCACGACCTGCAGCGCCAGCGCGACCACGAGCCCCGCGAACACGGCGCCCCACTTCAGCCGAAACACCGGGTGCTCCACGATCGCCTCGGTCGCTCCTCGGCGCGTCACTTCGATCTCTGCCATACTACCTCCAGAGAAGTGCACCATCGCCGCGGCCGGATCCATCATTCGCTCGGACGACGACAGCCACGGCACTCGGAGGCCGTCCAGGGCAATAAGCTCGCCACCAGTGGCGATGACGGAGGGAGACCGGCGCGCCCGCTCCGCGCGCGATTCCCGCGCTCGAGACTACCAGTGTCGCTTCTCGTGCGCGGGAACGCTCGTACGACGAGGACGGCGCCGGCGTCTCCGGCGGCCGCAGCGACCTCCGGTACTATATTCAACTCATTCAACTCACCACGGACGGCGATCAGGCGTCGAGCCCGGTCCAGTTCCTGTCGCGGCTCATCGAGCAGATCACCGAAGGCGATGGCCTCGGGAACACGTGGTACACCAACGATCCCACGGCGGTGTACGGTCGATCCTCGTTCGGCGTGCTGGGGTTGCTTCAGAGCCCGTCCACTGAGCACTTGAATCGCTTCGAGATCGGCGGGGCGGTCACCTACCGGCCGCGGCGCCGATTCCCGGCCCCACGTTCGCTTCCCCCTTACCTGCGCGGCGGCAATCCCGTCAGCGCGATGCGGTACTCCTTGCGCGCCGCATCCCATCGCACGCTGTACCCTTCCGGGTAGTAGCCGTCGCCCCGACCGCGCGGCGGCGCCGGGAGCGTGGCGCTGAACTCTGGTTGCGTCTCCAGGTACGCCTTCGTGACCATCGGCTCGACGAAGATCACCCGGCCATCCCACGACCCATAGATGAACGTCCGTGTGAACGGCTCCCCCTTCAGCTCCGCGGACGTCGTGTCCACCCAGTGCACCCCCATGCGAGCGAAGGCGAGCGGCGCGGGCATCACGTACCGCGCCGGGATCCACTCCGCGGCCGGCTTTCGCTCCGCCTTGCGCTGGTACTCGGGATCGGCAGGATCGATCGCGACACGCGCCGCAGAGTCGATCACGTAGAAGTGGAAGTCGAAGTGCGGCGTGTCGTAGATTCCCGGAGGCTCGTGACCGCGCGGGTTCCAGTTCAGTAGCACGTGCCGGAACCGCGTCCGGTTCTCGGCCGGGAGCTCCAGCACCGTCTCGAACGTCGTGTGCCCGTGGGCGAACACGCCGCCCGGCGCGTGCTCGTCGGGGAGACCCGCGAGGGCGCCCTCGCTCAGCGCCACCCCTACCTCGGGCATCCCTCCCCTCATCGTGAGGTACGTGCGCGCCGTCCCGTGGCCGATCTTCACCGCGCGACCATACGTCGTGCGATCCGCGAACGCGGTCGCGTCCGATACGGCCCGCCCCGCGCCCAGCGCCGCCACGGCGAGTACTGCGAGCGCGGCCATGCGCCCGCGACCATGTCGTGCCTTGATCCATCGCATGTGATCCTCTCGCGTAAGTGGACTCGAGATCCCATGCGGAAAACCGGGCGAAAGGTGCTCAGCGCAGTCGCCCCCGGCGTGTACGGAGCTCGCGGGGCGCCGGGTCTTGCGGGCGCCCCGCGCCCCGCTATCGTTGACCCGATCAGCGGCCGCCGCGACGAGGGGCCATGGCATCTCCTCCACCGCAGGACGTCACGCGAGCCCTGGAACTGCTGAACCGCGGGGACCGGGCCGCGCTCGACCTGCTCTTCCCGCTGGTGTACGGCGAGCTGCGCCGCCTCGCGAGACGGCAGCTCGCCCGCGAACGGCCCGGCCACACGCTCGACTCGGTGGCGCTCGTGAACGAGGCGTACCTCAAGCTCGTGGAGCAGGGGAACGTCCGCCTCCAGAACCGCGCGCACTTCTTCGCCGTCTCCGCCCGCGCCATGCGCGCCATTCTGGTGGACCACGCGCGCGCCCGGAACGCGGCCAAACGCGGCGGCGGAGGCGTGGCCGTCCCCCTGGACGACGTGGCGGCGCTCCTCTCCGACGCGCAGGCCGAGCACGTGGAGCAACTCGACGAAGCGCTGACGCGGCTCGCCGCGGTCAACGAGGAGGCGAGTCGCGCGGTCGAGTGCCTGTACTTCGGCGGCCTGACGTTGGACGAGACCGCCGAAGCGCTCGGCCTGTCGGTGGCCACGGTTCGCCGACGCTGGAGCTTCGCCAAGGCGTGGCTCGGGCGGGCGCTGCAGCCGGGTACCTGAACGATGCGCGAGGCCGACCTCTACCGCCGGGTGTGCGATGTCTTCGACGCCGCGATGGAGCTCGACCCGAGCGCGCGCGCCGCCTTCCTGGACGACGCCTGCCGGGATGCCCCGCTGGTACGTCGCGAGGTCGAATCGCTCCTCGCGTCGCTCGACGGCACCCGAACCGCCGGGCTCTTCCCACCACTCCTCCGGGTGGCGGATCCCACCGGGCTCGCCATCGGTCAGCGCATCGGACCATACACCCTTGCCCGGGAGGTTGGCGCGGGCGGTATGGGCGTCGTCTACCAGGCCACGCGCGATGACGTCGGGAAGACGGTCGCCCTCAAGCTCGTCCGGCATGGCCGACTCGCCTCGCCGGAGCACCTGCGCCGCTTCTTCCTCGAGCGGCGCGTGCTCGCTCGCCTGGAGCACCCCAACATCGCGCGCTTGCTCGACGCCGGCGTGACGGACTCGGGGCTCCCGTATCTCGTCATGGAGTACGTCGACGGCCAGCCGATCGACCAGTACTGCGACGCGCACCGGCTGACGGTGGAAGAGCGCCTGGCGCTCTTCGCGCACGTTTGCGACGCGGTACACTACGCGCACCGGCACCTCGTCGTCCATCGCGACCTGAAGCCCTCGAACATCGCGGTGACGAGCGACGGCGCGGTGAAGCTCCTCGACTTCGGCATTGCCACGCTGCTCGCGGAGGGCGAGGGAGGGGAGAGCCGGCTCACGCGCACGGGGCTCGTGATGCTGACGCCTGAATACGCCGCCCCCGAGCAGGTGAAGGGGGAGCCCGTGACCACCGCCGCCGATGTGTACGCGCTCGGGCTCCTGCTGTTCGAGCTGCTCACCGGGCAACGGCCCTTCCACCGGGAGGGGCGCACGCCCCCCGAGCTCGTGCAGGCCGTCGTCGAGGAAGATCCGGAGCCGCCGTCGGTGGTCGTGCGGCGGCGGATCGCCTCGCGGTCAGGCGGCGCACCGGAGCCGGCGACGCCGGATGCGGTCTGCGCGGCGCGGCGCACGTCTCCGCAACGGCTCAGCCGGCGGCTGGCCGGCGACCTGGACACGATCGTGTTGAAGGCGCTCAGGAAGGAGCCGGAGCGGCGTTATCTCTCCGCGCAGGAGCTGCGGGACGACATCGATCGGCACCTCGCCGAACGACCGGTACGGGCGCGCGGGAATTCGCTGTGGTATCGGTCCCGGAAGTTCGTGGGGCGGTACAGGGTGGCGGTGGCCGCCTCCGCGCTCACCGCGCTCACGTTGGCCGCGGGGGCGATCGCCACGACGGTGCAGGCCCGGCGCGCGGAAGCCGAGCGGGCCGTCGCCGAGCAGCGGTTCCGGGATGTCCGCGCGCTCGCTGCCGCGCTCGTGTCCGATGTCCACGACGCGATCAGCGACCTCCCGGGCTCGCTCCCGGTGCGTGCCACACTCGTGACGCGCGCGCTCGAGCATCTGGATCGGCTGGATCGCCAGTCGAGTGACGACCCACCCTTGAAGCGGGAGATCGCTGCGGCGTATGTGGAGCTCGGCCTCGTGCAGGGCAACCCGACCATCGCCAACCTCGGCGACCTCGCCGCCGCCCGGCGGAGCTTCGAACGCGCGCTGTCGATCGCGGAGACCCTCGTCGCGGCAGACCCGAGCGATCACGCGGCGCGCCGCACGCTCGCGCTCGCGCACGAGAAGTTGAGCGACGCGGACGCCTGGGGCGGTAGGCTGCCGCAAGCAGTCGGACATGCCCGCAGCGCCCTCGAGCAGTGGCACCTGCTCGCCACGGCGAGCCCGGCCAGCGTCAGCGCCCTACGCGCGGTCGCGACCAGCCACATCAAGCTCGGGGACCTCCTCGGCAACCCCAACCTTCCGAACCTCTCCGACGCCGCGGGCGCCACGCGGGAGTATCAGCACGCGCTCACGCTACTGCACGTCGTGCCGCGCGACAGCCTCAGCGACTGGACCACGCGCCGGCTGCTCGCACTGGTGCACGAACGGCTCGGGTCGATGCTGAGCACTGCCGGCCGCCGCGCCGAGGGGATCGCGAAGCTCGAGCAAGCGCTGGCCATCCGCGAAGGGCTCGTGCGCGAGCGCGGCGCGAGCGTGAACGCGTTGCGTGATCTGGCGGTCGCGCACCAGGTCCTGTGTGAGGCGCACCTCGCCGCCGGCGCCGGCGGCGAGGCGCTGGTGCATTGCCGGCAGGGCGTGACGCTCTACGAGTCGCTCCGCTCCGCCGACCCACGGAACGCGCAGAGCATCCACGACCTCGCGCTGGGCCAGCTCTCGATGCACAAGGTGCTCGCGGCCCGTGGCGAGCTGGACGCATCGTTGGCGCAGCTCGACCGGAGCACTGAACTGCTGCGCCAGCTTCTATCGTCGTACGCGGACAACGTGCCCGCCCAGCGCGACCTCGCGCGCGGGTTGTTGTTCGCCAGCACCGTGCACGCGAGGCTCGCCACCCGGTCGGCCAGTGCGCCCGCGGAGCGCCGGTGGCACCGGCAGCACGCCGCCGCGTCGTTCGCGGACGGCCAGCGGCTCCTACGCTCGCTGAGCGAGCACGGGAGACTGTCGAGCGAGGATTCGGCGCTGCTCGGCCGCGCCCGGGCCGCGCTCGGCCGAATGCAGCGGAATCCCTGACGTCGAACCGTCGGCAGGCGGTGCACGATCAGCGCACGCGCCCGGCTGCTCGGCATGGTGGCCCGAACCCCGCGGCGGCGAGGCTCATTCGTCGGAACCGCTCACTCCCCGCTTCCCCTTCCCGATCTCGTCGAACGCCACGTTCCCGATCCCGTAGTGCCGCCAGTCCTTGTAGTCGAAGTGCCACCACTCCGCCTCGTACACCGTGAACCCCTGCATCTCCATCGCTTGCCGGAGGAGTGCCCGGTGCCACCGCTGGAGCGACGTCCCGCCTGGATAGTCCGGGTAGCTCCGGTCCGTCATCTCGTCGTACCCGCCCGTCATCGTGACCGGCTTCCCCGTCGCCAGCTCGTACAGCGTGAGGTCCACCGCGCACCCGCGATTGTGCCGCGACCCCTCCGACGGATCGGCCACGAAGATGTGCTTGTCCGCGGGCGTCGCATCCCAGAACATCTTCGTCACGTACCACGGCCGGTACGCATCGTGGATGAGCAGCCCGTACCCGCGCGCGTGCAGCCACTGGTTCGCGCGCACCACCGCTTCGGCGGCCGGCCGCTGCAGGAACGCCCTCGCCTCCTGGTACATCGGCGTCCCCATGAAGTTGTTCGACGACGCGTACCGGATGTCCAGGTGGATCGACGAGTCGAGCGTGACGAGCTCCACGAGGTCGCTCGGCCGGAAGCTCCCACGCTCCCGCGGCGGCTGCGCCGCCAGCGCTTCCTTCCGCAGCTCGGCCACCGGACGCACCGGCGTGATCCGGAACTGCGATCCGTCCTCCGGCCCCGTCGCGCGCCGCGGGAACGTCACCCCGCCCACGCGCACCCGCGTCGCGCGGCCGTTCACGTCGCGCGTGAACACCACCTCCTCCCCGTCGTACAACCCCCATTTCGGGAAGCGGTACACGTCCGGGGCAACCTCCTCCAGCGGGTACCGGAAGAACCACTCGATGAGCGCGTTGAGCTTCCCGTCCTGCTCCAGCACGTACAACGTGTTGAAGTCCCACCCATACTCCCCGATGAGCCCGCGCCACCGCTCCGGCGCGGCAGGCGGCTTGGGGAGCGCCACGCGCCGCAGTGTGTCGGCGCCGACGACGATCGCATCATCCCCAGCGAGCACCACCCGCGTCCCGTACGTCAGCCGATCATCCACGATCAGGGTGTCGCGCAGCATCCGGAGCGCCGCCGTGAACCCTCCGCGCACCGGCGCCAGATACAGCGCTCCGTTCCGCTCGATCAGGTCGACCGCCTTCTCCCCGTCGCCGTAGCGCCCCGCCACGCGCCGCGCGAGCGCCGGCGGCACCGGGCCCGTCGTGTCCGGCGGCGGGAGCGCGCGGTGCTCGCGCACCGCGAGCATGAGCCGCAGCGCCTCGCTCGCGATGCGTGTCGTCACCGAGTTCGCGCCGTCTTCCGTCGTCACGACCACCACGCCGAGCTTGTCGTCGGGGAGCGCCGAGAGCTGCGTCGCGAAGCCGTAGATCGCGCCCCCGTGCCCCACCACGCGGTGCCCGTCGAGCGTCGAGAGCCCGAAGCCGATCCCGTACCCCGCCGTCTCCCCCGGCCGCGCGAACTGCGGCGTCCACATCGCCTCGAGCGTCCGGCGCTGAATCACCTGGCCGCGCGGCCCGCGCCCCCCCACGAAGAGCACGCTGAGAAAACGGCCCAGGTCCTCGACCGTGGTGTACATGCTCCCGGCCGGCGCCATCCCCAGCTCGAACGTCGGTGCGGGGAAGGTGCGCCCGTCGTACGTCCACATGTACGCGCTCGCCACGTGCCGCGTGAACGACGACTCGCGCACGAACGCGCTGTGCGTGAGCCCCATCGGGTCGAGCACCGCGTGCTGCAGGTACTGCGCGAACGGCTGATGCTGCGTCGCCTCCAGCACCGCGCCCACCACCGCGATCCCCGCGTTCGAGTACTTGGTGTGCGTGCCCGGCGGGTACACGAGCGTCGTCGCGTTGAGGCTCTCCACCGTGCGCGCGAGCGACGGCGACGTCGCGTCGAAGTAGTGCCCCACCGGCGGCTCGCGCACCAGCCCGGCCCGGTGCGACGTCAGCTCGCGCAGCGTGATCGGTGTCCCGAACGGATTCTTCGGCGCGAAGCCCGGCAGGTACCGCGACACCGGCGCGTCGAGGTCGAGCACCCCGCGCTCCACGAGCTGCATCATCGCGACGTCCGTGAACAGCTTCGAGACACTCCCCACGCGATACACCGTCGCCGCCGTGGCCGGCGTGCTGTCTTCCGGGTGCGCGTAGCCGAACCCCGTGGCCCAGACGATCTGCTGATCATCCACGAGCGCGATCGACATCGCGGGGAGCTGCTTGTCGCGCATCTCGTGCGCGATGAACGGTTCGAGCGCATCGACCACGGGCGCGTACGGCCCCCGCGCACGCGGCGTCGACTCGGCAACGCGGGGCGCGACGTGCGCCGGGGCGAGTCGCGCGGGTGGAACGGCGGCGCCCGCGACGGCGCACAGCAGCAGAACGAAGGCGGATCGCAAGCGAGTCATTCGTCTCGGGAGGCAGCGGTCGGTTTCGTCGTCGAATCGGAGATGAAGTGGAAGTCGGCGAGCCCGTCCACGTTCATGTGCGTCACGGTCCCGGCGGGGCCGAGCCCGAAGGTGACGAACACGGGCGCGGCGCGCGGGTCACGCCACCGGACCCTGAAAGTATCATAGTGCCAGTGCTCCAGGTCCCCCGTGAAGGCCGGCCCGTACCGCACGACCAGCGCGCCACGCTCCAGCGCCACCGTCGCCGTCCCATACATGGTGTCCGCGTACGTCCCCACGTACCGCTCCAGCGGGAGCGAGGGGTGCGTCCCCCGGACGCGCGCCGCCACCAGCGCTCGTTCGGCCGAGTCCTGTTGCGCGCGCGCCCGCTGGAACATCGCGAGGTAGATCGCGCTCCAATCGCGCGGCGGTGCGCCAAGATAGGCGTCGAGGATGCGCATCGCGAGCGCCGGGCCGAGGAGGTGCCCCTCCGCGTTCGTGAGGATCACGAACCCCAGCCGCGCCTCCGGCACCACGCGCACCTCGGAGAGCATCCCGTCGATCCCCCCGCTGTGCGCCAGCACCTTCCGCCCCAGGTAGTCGCGCATCCCGATCCCCAGCCCGTACAACGTGAAGTGCGTCGACGGGAAGAGCGTGTCCGGGCGCGAGGGCACGATCGTCTGCGGCGACTCGATCTCCGCGAGCGTCTGCGCGCGGATGAGCGGCCGCCCCCCGTACGCGCCGTTGCCGAGCAGCAACCGGAGCCACTGCGCCATGTCCGACACGTTGGAGTTGATCGACCCCGCCGGCGCGACGTTGTCGATGTTGCGCCAGGGGATCGCCCGCACGCCGGTCGGCAAGATCAGATGCGGCGTCGCCACGTCGCGCTGCCCGTGCAGCGCCTCGACGCTCGTGTTGCTCTCCCGCATCCCCAGCGGCGCGAAGATCCGTTGCGCGATGACGTCGTCCCACCGCATCCCCGCCGCCGCGGCGAGCGCCTGCCCCGCGGCGAGGAACATGATGTTCTGGTAGCCGAACGCGCTCCGGAAGCTCGTGTTCGGGCGGAGGTAGCGGATGCGCCGGAGCACCTCGTCGCGGTCGTACGCCGAGCCGTACCAGAGGTCGTCGCCGCGCCGCCCGAGCCCGCTCCGGTGTGAGAGGAGGTCGCGGATCGTGATCTCGCGCGTCACCCACGGATCGTAGAGCTGAAAGCCGGGGAGGTAGGTGGTCGCATGCTCGTCCCACGCCATCCGCCCCTCATCCACCATCATCCCGATCGCCGTGGCCGTGAACAGCTTGGTGTTGGAGCCGATGGCGAACAGTGTGTGCGCGTCGACCGGGTCGGGCTTCCCGAGCTCTCGCACCCCGTACCCCTTGGCCAGCACGACCGAGTCGTTCACCACGATCGCGATCGCCACCCCGGGGACGTGCCACGCGCGCATGGTCTGCTCCACGTACGCATCGAGCCCCGGCGGGGGCGTGGTCTGCGCCGCGGCGTGTGGCGCGGCGGTGAGGCACAGGGCGAGGAGACTCGAGGCGATCCCGCCGGGGCGGGGACGGCGTCGGACGTGCCACATGAGCCCTCCGGGCGGGGGCGATCCCGCGG
>JADGGM010000073.1 GCA_019689955.1 Gemmatimonadaceae bacterium | reverse complement strand
GGCTCAGGGCGTACGAGGTGGGAATCCCTCCCGCGAGCCCCCAGACGACGCCCGTTCCCGCCCACGCCATGCATTTCAGGAACCCGCGACGGTCGATGCCGTCTTCATTGGGGTCTTCGGTGATGTATCGCGAGCTCGACGAGTGATCGTGGAAGCGAGACATGTGTACAGGCCCTCGCGTGAGCGTGGACGCATCGCGCCGGAGGCTCGATGCCTGGGAAAGCGGCGCTCGGTGCGTACCGCGCCATCGGGTCGTGCCGACTACACTATCTAGACCGGGGCGGGGATGCGATTATTCCGGGGCATGGCGCGGGAATATTTCCGCCTCGCACGGGAGTCTCCCCATAGTGAGGTCTCCAGAACGGGCCATGGCCGCCGCGCCGGACAGCGTGCTCGAGGCGTTCGAGCGTTCCATCATTCCGCTGCTCGACGATGCGTACACGCTTGCGCGACATCTCCTGCGCGACGAGCACGACGCGCAGGACGTCGTGCAGGAGGCGTATCTGCGCGCGTGGCGGCATTACGGCGGGTTTCGCGGCGGCGACGCGCGGGCGTGGCTGTTGACGATCGTGCGGAACTGCTGCTATACCTGGCGACGCTCGGCGCGGCCGGAGCAGGTCGCCGTGGCGTACGACGACGAGGCACACGGGGCAGACGAGGACGAGCAGCTGGCGGCGGATGCACGGGTCCTGGCGGAGTCCGACCGCGCCGAGCTCGAGCTGGCGCTGGCGCAGCTCCCGCGTGAGTTCCGGGAGGTGATCGTGCTACGGGAGATCGAGCGGCTGTCGTACCAGGAGATCGGACGCGTCATGGGGACGCCGATCGGCACGGTGATGTCGCGCCTCGCGCGCGCGCGGAAGCGGCTGCAGCAGGCGCTCGGGATCGGCGCCCGGGAGGCGAGCTGAGATGAGCTGCGCGGTGACTCGCGACCACCTGAGCGCGTACGTCGACAGCGAGCTTCCGCCGGAGCAGGCGAGCGAGGTCGCACGGCACCTGGTCTCATGCGCCGAGTGTGCTTCCGAGTACGAGGGGATCCTCGAGACGGTGTCGCGGCTCCAGGAGGGGCTCGTGCCATATCGCGCGCCTGACGTCTTGCGTGCGCGCATTCGAGCGGCGATCCGGGAGGAGCAGGCGGGGAGCGAGCCCGTGGCGCGACGGAGCCGGTACGTGCCGTGGCGCGCCATCGCTGCGGCGGTGGTGATCGCGGTCGTGAGCAGCGGGGTGACGTTCGTCGCCACGGGGCGCCGCGCGGCGGAGCCCGCGGTCGCGGAGGAGGTGCTGGCGAGCCACATCCGGTCGCTCATGCCGGCGCATCTCACCGACGTCTCCTCGAACAACCAGCACAACGTGAAGCCGTGGTTCAACGGGCGGCTCGACTTCTCCCCGTCGGTCCCGCGGCTGGACGACGCCGGCTTCCCGCTGCTGGGGGGGCGGGTGGACTACGTGCACGGGCGCCCGGTCGCCGTGGTGGTGTACGGGCGCCGGCAGCACGTGATCAACGTCTTCTCGTGGCCGGCGCCGGGGCGGGATGTCGGGCTGTCACAGGAATCGCGGAACGGCTACACCCTGATGCACTGGCGACGCGATGGGGTGGAGCACTGGGTGGTGTCGGACGTTGCGGTTCCGGACCTGCGGCAGTTCGTCGCGCTCCTCGAGCAGGGCGACGCGGCCTCGGGGCGCACGACGCCGGAAACGGCGCGCTGAAGAACGGGGGAGGGCTCGGGCTTAGCGCCCCCCTCCGGGGAGTGGCGGAGCGTCGCGTCTCACCACCACGCACTCGGCGAAACCGCAGGTCGCCTTCCCCGTGATCCGGACCACGCTCGCCGCGCCCTGGTGCTCCGTCGCCGCGGCGCCGCCGAGCGAGAAGAAGCCGAGCATCGCCGTGCCGAGACATTCCACGCGAACGCCGGCGGGGAGCCGAAGCTGGACGTACCCCATGAAGGCGTGAACGTCGATCTCCGTGATCCCCGGGGCGAAGGTGGCGCGCGTGAAGTCGATCTCGATGTAGCCGAACCGACTCTTGAGCTCCACGCGCCGCGGCACGACTCCCGTCACCCGCTGCTCCTGCCCCGAGAGCGTGGCGGTGACGCGCTGCACCGGAGCGGTGACGGCCGTGCTCGGAGCTTCCGGCTCGGCGAGCGTCGGAAGGTCCGCGACGACGGCCGACAGCTCGGCGGGGGTCGCGGCCGCGTACACGCGGTCCAGCCGCGCCTCGAGCTCCTCCAGGGTGATGGCGTCGTTGGCGAAGTGGCGCGAGAGCAGCTCCACGACCCGCTCGCGTTCCGCCGGCGCGACTCCGCCCGGGCGCGGTGACGACGGCAGCGTCACGCGTCCCCCTTCCCCCGTTCGGCGTCGGAGCGCTGGATCATCAGAGAGTCTCCTTCCATCGGATCAGAGGCGCCGCGGCATGACCGCCGGGCTCGCCGGGTTGGCTCGCGGCGCGGACCGGCGGCGAGCGCACGATCGCACAATAAATAAAAGGTCCGATCGCAGACAGGGGAGCCCGGAGGCGCGTCGTGCGCGCGCGGCTCAGCGCGCCGTCCCCTCCACCTGCGCCGAGTCGAGCGCGAGCAGCCCTTGCAGGACCGACTCCGGAACGCGGAACGCCGAACCGTGGCGGATGCCGCGCGGCGCGTGGAGCGAGTCGGTCACCTTCTCCCAGTGCGCGAAGTCGCGCGTGCGCACCGCACCGTATCGGCCGCGCGTGTACTGATCGTAGTACACGTACCAGTAGTCGCCGACGTGCAGGATCGACGGGCCCTCGGTGTCGTGCTCCGTGAACGGCGGCGAGGCGGGCCCGTACGGCCCGGTCGCGTGCTTGCTCGACGCCACGCGCAGGTAGCGGTGCGGCGGGTAGAACGTCTCGTCCTTCATCACGAGATAGTACGTGTCGCCCCGCTTCGCGATCGTGCCGTCGATCGCGGCGAACCCGCCGTCGTAGAGGAGCTTCGTGGGCGAGTACGTCTTGAAGTCCTTGGTCGTGACGTAGTAGAGCCGCTGGTCGGCGCGCCCGCGCGACGTCTTCTGCCCCACCGAATCGGAGGCCGGGAAGCGCCCGGGGATCGCCGTCGCCCAGAAGATCAGATACTCCTGCGTCGCGTCGTCGTAGAAGAGCTCCGGCGCCCAGGCCTGGAGCGCGTTCGGCTCGTGGTCCATCACCGGGAGGCGTTCCTGCTTGGACCAGTGGATGAGGTCCGGCGAGTGCGCGATGCCGATCCCGCGGTCGGTCCACGCGATCGTCCACACCATGTGGAACATCCCGTCCGGCCCGCGCAGGATGCACGGATCGCGCATGAGCGCGGCCTTGGTCCCCCACTCCTGCCAGCCGATGCCATCGCCGGTGATCTCGGGACGGATCACGGGGCGGCCGTGGTTCAACGGGAGCCAGGTGATCCCGTCGCGGCTGTAGGCGAGGTGGACGCCGTCCTCCCCGTTCCGCGTGAAGTACGAGAAGAGGAACGCAGGCGCATCGTCGGAAGGGGCGACGGCGACGTGGCTCGCCGACGGGTGTGTGCACGCGGCAGCGAGGATGGCGGAGAGGAGCGATGCGGCGGCGGCGAAGAGTCGGAGCGGGTGAGTACGCATGGCGACAGGGTCGGCTTCATTCGGGTGGAGCAATGTGCCGGCTCGGGGCGCTGGCGATCGTGCGCTCGATGCGGCGGTCCGGCACGAGCCACATGAGCGCGACGGCGACGTAGAGGACATCGGCGATCCACGGGCGGACGAAGGCGGCGGGGACGGCCAGCGCATAGATCACCGGTGAGATCTTCCCCTTGAGGTCGCGCCCGATCACCGCGGCGAGCAGGGAGTCGGGGCCCTGGCTCGCGATGATCGTGTGCTGCAGGATCCAGTAGGCGATCCCCGCGAGGAAGAGCACGGCGCCGTAGACCGCGGTGGGGACGGCGGCGAAGTGGTTCTCCCCCATCCACGCGGTGGTGAAGGGGACGAGCGAGAGCCAGAAGAGCAGGTGGAGGTTCGCCCACAGGATCGCGCCATCCACGCGCTGCGTCATGTGCAGCATGTGGTGGTGGTTGTTCCAGTAGATGCCGAGGTAGACGAAGCTCAGCACGTAGCTCAGGAACACGGGGAGGAGCGGGGCGAGCGCGGCGAGCGAAGGTTCGTGCGGCGCCCGCAGCTCCAGCACCATGATCGTGATGATGATGGCGATCACGCCATCGCTGAAGGCTTCGAGCCGTCCGGGGCTCATAGGGGCTCGGGGTGGCGGCCGGGATCGGTCGAGGCGGCTCCGCGTGGTGGGGCCAGGCGGCTCCGGGCTCTGGCGGTAGGATGACATCGCGCGCGGCGCGCTGCCAGGGTGCGCTCACGTCCCGGGCGCCCTCGCGAAGGGACGGCGCGATGCGACGGGGCCCACGAGAGCGAGGTCACGCCGACTTGCTCTCGTGGGCCCTGGCGCGTTCCCCTACCGCCCGCTCACCGCGTCGTCGCGCTGTCCGGGTGCGGATAGCTCGTGCTGTCGGCCGGCATCGCCGTGAAGTGCAGGAACACGTCGTCCGGCAGGTATTGCTTCGCCGCCGTCTGCAGCTCGGCGGGGGTCAGCACGCGCTCGGGGAACGGGGTCGGGATCCGGTCGAGCGGGATGCCGAGCCGGTGGTACCGCACGATCGCGTCCGTCCAGTATCCATTGCTCTGGAGCGCCGTCTCGAGCTGGCGCCGCTGGATCGTCGCCGCCCGCGTCGCTTCGGCCTCGGTCACTCCCTTCACCCGCAGCGTGTCGATCAGGTGCTCGAGCTCCAGGTTCAGCGAGTGCATCCGCTCGGGTGCGGCATCGAAGCCG
Organism: Gemmatimonadaceae bacterium; assembly: GCA_019689955.1. Classification (GTDB taxonomy): domain Bacteria; phylum Gemmatimonadota; class Gemmatimonadetes; order Gemmatimonadales; family Gemmatimonadaceae; genus JADGGM01. The sequence goes on along the minus strand of JADGGM010000073.1, from coordinate 4,540 downwards.
ATCAAGACCCGGAAATGCTCGTTCGGGAGCGCCAGCGTCTCGCTCTGGCTGAACGGGCTGTAAGTGCCCGCGAGCTCCTCGCGGAGCCGCACCCGCAGGCGGTCTTGCAGCACCAACTGCACGGCGCTCAACCGCTGCCGCTCGCGCAGGTACGCGTCCGGGGTCGATGGGAACGGCCCGTCGAACACCATCATCGTCTGTGCCCGCGGCACCGGGACGACCGGTACGATGCGGGTCACGCGGTGCAGGAAGGGCTTCACGTCTTCGCCCTGGGGCGTCTCGTGCTCCCCGGTGCTCGGCAGGCTCGCCACGTAGCGCTCCACCAGTGGCCGCACCTCGGCCGGAGTGACCGCGCCGACGATCACGAAGGTGAAGTCCGCGGCGTTCCCGAACCGATCGTGGTGCGCGGCCAGAAGGTCCTTCACCGAGGCCAGCTCGGCGAGCTGCGTCGAGACCGGCTGCATGCGCGGGTTCTGGCCGGCCAACGTCTGATTGAGCTGGTCGTCGATCGAGAACGCCGCCCCCTGGTACTTGGCGAGGCTCTGCCATCCGGCGAAGGTGGCCGAGTCGAGCATCGGGGCGGTGAACTGGAGGTGCAGGAGCTGGAAGAGCGTCGAGAGCGACCGGGGCGAGCCCACGAGCCGGACCGACTCGTCGGCGAAGCCGATGTTGACGCTCATCGCGCGCACGCCCGTGGTCGCGAGCTTGTCGGCGAGCGGCGGGAGCTGCGCGTGCTGCACCGGGTCGAGGAGCGCGAGGATGCTCGCGTTCGTCGGCGCGGCGCGGTTGGCGAACTTGGGGACGCCGATGAGCACGCGGCGCCCCGCGGGCTCGCGCCAGAAGCGCGCGGCCTGCGCGAGCACCGGCGGGGTGATCGTCGGCAGGATCTCCCGCGCGAGCGTGAGCTCTTGCTGCGCGCTGAGGAGCGACGCGTCGCCGGTGAGATAGTGCTGGACGTACGCGTCCGCGTACGCGGCCGACCCTTGCCCGCTTGCGCCCAGCGCGGCGTGCTCGTAGCAGGCGAGGAGCGCGGCCTTGCGGCGGGCGAGCGTGGCCGCCGGGATCCCGTGCCGGGCCACGCGCTCGAGCTCGCCGAGCACCGTGGCCAGCCCGCGTTCCAGGCTGTCCGGGAACGCCGCGATCTGGACCCCGACGAACTTCAGCGGGCGCACGACGCTGCCGCCCTGGATCTGCGCCACGACGAATGGTCGTGAGGGGTGCTCGCGAATCCGCAGCAGTTGCTGCTGCAGCTCGTTGATGAGCAGCTCCTGGATGAGCGCTTGACGCATCGCCGCGCGCGCGTCAGCCGGCTGCCGCGCAGCGGGCCAGAGCACCTGTATGGAGGGCGGCACGAACCTTTTGTAGACGTCGACTACCGTCGCATCGTGCACCGGGAGCCGGGGCGCGGTCCGCGGCCGCGGGTGCGCGGGCGCAGGGATCGCCCCGAAGCGCCGTTCGATCTCCCGCTTCATCGCCACGGGATCGAAGTCGCCGACGACGATGACCGCCATGAGGCCGGGGCGATACCAGTCGTGATAGAACCGCTTGATCGGCGCGGGCTCGGCGTGCGTGAGCAGCGTCGTGTCGCCGATCGGGTTGCGGGTGAGATACGGCGAGCCCCCGGTGAGGAGCGTGTCGTAGTGGCCCTGGACCTGCTGGGTGAGGGTGTCGACGAGCCGCGTGCGCCACTCGCCCATGATCACGCCGCGCTCGGCCACCACTTCGGCCGAGTCGATCGTGATCCCCCCCGACGCCCAATCCTGCAGGAGGTCGAGCCCCTTCGAGAGGATCGTCGCGTCGTCGCTGGGCAACGTGAGCAGATAGACCGTCTCATCCTGCGTGGTGAACGCATTGAGGTCGGCCCCGAACCGCATCCCGCTCGTCTCGATGAAATCGATGAGCGTGTTGCGCGGGAAGTGCGTGGTGCCGTTGAACGCCATGTGCTCGAGGAAATGCGCGAAGCCGCGCTGGTCGTCGTCCTCGAGCATGGAGCCGGCGTTCACTGCGAGCCGGAGCTCGACGCGGTGCGCCGGCGCCTTGTTGACGCGCAGGTAGTAGCGCATCCCGTTGGGGAGCGTCCCGATCGTGAGCGCTGGGTCGTGCGCCGGAACCGCCGGTGTGCTGGGGATGCGCTCGCGACGCAGCGCGCCGTGCGTCGCTCCGATCGTGTGGGACCTCCCGGCCGCGCCGGCGGCGCCCACGAGGAGCGCAACGCCGACCCCGCTCGCGACGACGCGCCGCAGCGCTTCACTGTGTCGCATGGTCCCCCCCGTCCTTCTGGCGATGGACCAGCACGTCGACGAACTGGAAGGTCGCTCCTTCGTTGAAGACGACGTCGACGACGATCCCGTTCTGATCAATGAGATACAGTCCGCCGGCGCCCCCCTGAGTGGCCCAGGACTTCCCGAAGGAGTACGCGGTCTCGTTCGGGGTGGGCTTGTCGGCGCGGCGCCCGCCGGGGCGCGGGAGATTCCAGAACGTGCGCGTGCTCACGGCGATCGTGCTGTTCGGGATCCGATACGGCTCGAGCCACTTCCGGATGAGCTCCGCCTCGTCGGCCGGCGACGGCGGCGGCACGTAGAGATAGGACCCGCGCGTCCCGCCGACGAGGGTGATGTCGAGCCCGGGGAAGCGATCAGTCAGGCGGCGGAGCCGCGTGAGCGGATACACACAGCCATCGGTGACGACGCCCCAGGCGTCCCGGCTCAGACAGGCATTCGGGATGGACGTTTCGACGAACTCGACGATGGCCACGTGCCCGGGCGCCGGATGTGGCGTCCCCGACGCCTCGTGCGGGAACCAATCGTCGGCCGTGAGGAGCGGAGCCTTCTCGCCGATGGGGAGCGGGAGCGCCTCGGGCCGCTCGTGCATGATCTTGGCCCACATGTTCCGCTGCAGGTTGACCATCGCCTGGGTGCTGTGGCGCAAGCTGTCGAGGAGGGTCCGGAGCCCCAGCACCTGCTGCACGGCGGCGAACACCACGAGGTTCCCTCCCCGAGGGGGGAGGCCGGTGTTCGGGGACGGCTCCATCGTCACGAACTTCTCCGACTCGCGCTCCGCCTGGGTGAGCGAGTCGGCCACGGCCACCACCCACTCCCCGGCCCGCCGGGCCCGGGCCGTGTCGCCGGCGTCGCGCGCGGCCTCCATGAGGCGCGCGTACAGCACCATCCGATCGAGGCGGTCCGCGCCGCCGTGCGCGCGCGCGACGAGGAGCTGCTCGGCCGCGTCGAGCCGCACCGGCCGTGCGCGAAGGTAGATGTCGGTCGCGCTGTCGCTGACCGCCAGGCGCTCCGTCGCGGTCGACGCCGCGGCCATGCGCCGCTCGACGAGCGCCTTCGCGTCCGCGTCGCGCCCGGCGTCGAGATAGAGCCGGAGCAGGAAGGGGAAGTCGCGGAGGTTCGCCGTGGCCACGGGATAGCGTGCCGCGCACCGGGCCGCCGTCTCGGTCACCGGTGCCGGCGCGGGCCGCAACGCCTGTTGCTCGTCGATGGGCATCGTGTCGCGCCACACGAGCCGGTCCTTTAGCCAGAATTGGCCGGCCGCCACCCGGTCGACGGCCGCCAGGCACTGCTCGACCCTGGTGTACTTCGCGACATCCACCGTGGTGTCGGGCCACGCGAAGGCCGTCTGCGCGGCGGCGCTCGGCGCGGCGAGCCCGAGCGCGAGGCCGGCCGCCGTCGCCACGACGCCATGTGTTCTACATATGTAGTTCAACATGTCAGATCGCATCGATGGTGGAGGTGAAGCTGAAGTCGCGCGCCTTGAGCGGCGGAACGATCGCGGGCCCCAACCCGAAGCGCCGCTCGTACGGGCTCCGCACCGGACGGAAGACCGGGACCGGCTTGCCCAACTGCTCGATGGCGTTGAGCATGAACAGCGGGCTCTCGGTGAAGCGGAAGTTCTTCACGGCCTTGGTGATCTTCCCGTTCTCGATGAGCCAGAGCCCGTCCCGCGTGAGCCCCGTCGCGAGCAGGCTCTGGGCGTCGAGGACCCGGCTGCCGGAGAAGCGCGTGACCAGGAGCCCCCGCTTGGTGGTCGCGATCATCTCCTCGATGCTCGTGGGGCCGCCGCTCATCCGATAGCCGATCATCCCGCGCAGGCCGGCGTTCTTGTTCAGGCTCTGCAGGGCGTACTGACGCGAGTAGGCGAGGTTCGTGAGCACGCCTTTGTCGAACCAGGTCACGGGCTGCATCCAGGGCTCCGGGAGGATGCCGAGCTCGGGATCCATGGGATCGTGATTGATCGTGATCCGCTCATCGATCACCTTGAGCCCGAGCTTGGTGCGCCAGATCGGGTTGCCCCAGATCTGCACCGCATCGTCAGGGGCGAGCGCCCACGGGCCCAGCCCCCCCTCGGCCGTCTGGCGATCGATCGAGCCGGCGACGAGCTCCATGAGATCGGCCACGGCCTGCGGCTCGAGGATCACCGTGTACCGCCCGGGCTCGAGCGCGACGGGGTTCCGCGACGCCTCGCACTTCTCCAGCGCGTGCGCGGCGAGCGCCGGCGCGTCGATCTTCGTCCAGTCGTAGCTGGAGAGCCC
>JADGGM010000072.1 GCA_019689955.1 Gemmatimonadaceae bacterium | reverse complement strand
CCGTCAGGTCCAGCTCACTGCCGGTGAGGCGCCGGTACGCCTCCAGGTAGCGCGCGCTGGTCGCCTGGACCACGTGCTCCGGGAGCGGGGGTGGGGGGGCCTCACCGTTCCAGCGCCCCGCCGCGCGCTCGCCATCGAGGTAGTCGCGCAGCGGCTGCTTGTCGAAGCTCGGCTGCGGGCCCCCCGGGCGGTACCGATCGGCCGGCCAGAAGCGCGAGCTGTCTGGGGTGAGCACCTCGTCCACGAGGATGGTGCGCCCGTCGCTCGCGCGCCCGAACTCGAACTTCGTGTCGGCCACGATGATCCCGCGCGACTCGGCGATCGCGCGGCCGCGCGAGTACACGAGGCGCGCGAGCCGTTCCAGCTCCGCGGCCGCCTCGACGCCGACGATGGCGCGCATGCGCTCGATCGTGATGTTCTCGTCGTGCCCCGCCTCGGCCTTGGTGGCCGGACTGAAGATCGGCTCCGGGAGCCGGTCGCTCTCGCGGAGGCCGGGGGGGAGCGGCTCCCCGGCGAGCGTCCCGTGGCGGGCGTACTCCTTCCACGCCGACCCCGAAATATAACCCCGCACGACGCACTCGACCGGGTACACCTTCGCCCGTCGGCACAGCATCGCCCGTCCCACGATCGCCCCCCGGTGCCCCGCCAGGTGGGGCACCGCGGCGATGATCTCGTCGGCGTCGGCCGTGATCATGTGGTGGTCCACCAGGTCGGCCATCTGGCGGAACCACCAGGCGCTGAGCTGGGTGAGCACCGCCCCCTTGTACGGGACCGGCTCCTGCATGACCACGTCGAACGCGCTCACGCGGTCCGTGGCCACGAGGAGGATCCGCGCCGCGTCGACGGCGTAGATGTCGCGTACCTTGCCGCGCCCCAGCCGCTCCAGCGGCAGCTCGCTGGTCGTCATCATCGTCATACGCGCAGCTCCTCGGCCTCGGCCGCCGCCGCGGGCGCCGCGGCGAGGATCGGGTCCACGACCTCGTGCAGGAACTCGTCCACCTGCTCCGGGGCCCGCCCCACGAAGTCGCGCGGGGCGGTGATGTCCTGCATGTCGGCGAGCGACAGCCCGAAGGCGGGGTCCGCGCTCAGCCGCTCGAGCATGTCGTTCCGCTCCGCGCCGTTCTTGAGCGCGCGGGCCGCCTCGATGCTGTGCCGGCGGATGATCTCGTGCGCCTCCTGCCGGTCCCCGCCCGCGCGCACCGCGCGCACGATGAGCTTCTCGGTCGCCATGAACGGAAGCTCGTCCATCACGCGCCGCCGGATCCGCGCCGGGTGCACCTCCAGCCCGCTCGCGATGTTCTCCATGAGGAGGAGCACCGCGTCGGTGGCCAGGAACATCTCGGGGATCACGAGGCGCCGGTTCGCGCTGTCGTCCAGCGTGCGCTCGAAGAACTGCACGCTGTGCGTGTGGTTCGCGTTCTCCTCGAGCGTGATCACGAAGCGCGCGAGCGACGAGATCCGCTCGGCGCGCATCGGGTTGCGCTTGTACGCCATCGCCGAGGAGCCGATCTGCTCGGCCTCGAACGGCTCCTCGATCTCGCCGAACGACTGGAGCATGCGCACGTCGGCCGCGAACTTGGCCGCGCTCGCCGCCACGCCGGCCACCGCGCTCAGCACCTGGGCGTCGATCTTGCGCGTGTACGTCTGCCCGGTGACGGGGAGCACGTGGTTGAACTGCATCTTCTTCACCACGAGCTGCTCCAGCCGCCGTACCTTCGCGTGGTCCCCGCCGAAGAGCTCGAGGAAGCTCGCCTGCGTCCCCGTCGTCCCCTTCACCCCGCGGAGGGGGAGGGTGGCGATGCGGTGGTCGATGTCGGCGAGGTCGAGGACCAGGTCCTGCATCCAGAGCGTGGCGCGCTTCCCGACGGTGGTGAGCTGCGCGGGTTGCAGGTGCGTGTAGGCGAGCGCGGGCTCGTCGCGCCACCGGCGGGCGAACGCGGCGAGCGCGCGCAGCACGGCGACGATCTTCGCGCGTAGCAGGTCGAGCCCGCGGCGCATGAGGATCACGTCGGCGTTGTCCGTCACGAACGCGCTCGTCGCGCCGAGGTGGATGAACGGGCGCGCGAGCGGCGCCACGTCGCCGAAGGCGTGCACGTGCGCCATGACGTCGTGCCGGAACCGGCGCTCGAACGCGGCGACCTTGTCGAAGTCGATGTCGTCGAGGTGAGCGCGCATCTGGGCGAGCCCTTCCTCGGTGATGTCGGGGACGCCGAGCTCGCGCTCCGCCTCGGCGAGGGCGAGCCAGAGCCGCCGCCACAGCGCGTGACGCTGCTGCGGCGACCAGAGCTCGAGCATCGCCTGCGAGGCATACCGCCCGGCCAACGGCGAGGTATAGCGGGTCGTGCCGCTCATCGAATCATGAAGTCGGTGGAATAGATGCGGCCGGCCCGCTCGAAGAACATGCGGATGACGCCCCGGCCGGCGTAGGCGTTGAGCGCCTTGGCGACATCCTGCGCGTCGTCGATCGGCGCGCGGTTAATCTGCACGATCACGTCCCCCTTCTCGATCCCCAGATCGTCCGACACGCGCGGGCTCACGTTGTAGATGAGCGCGCCGTGCTGGCTCCGGATCCCGCGCTCGGCGCGGATGGCGGGGGTGAGGGTGACGACCTCGAGCTCCTTGAGCACCGCCACCTTCGGCGCGCTCACTTCGGGGAGGTCGGCGACGGTGACGCGGACCGAGAAGGTGCGCCCGTCACGCCGCACGACGAGCCGGACCTGCTCCCCCACGCGGAGGTCGAGCTGCTCCGCCTCCCAGTCGAACGGGTTGCGCAGCACGCGGTCGCGCGAGCGGACGAGCGTGTCCCCCGGGCGGAGCCCGGCGCGCGCCGCCGGCGAGCCCGGCACCACGGAGCGGACCACGACGCCCGAACGGAGCGCCTGCCGCACGTTCTCCGTCTCGGGGAGCTCGAGCTTGATCCCGAGCCACGGGCGCCGGATCGCGCCGTGCAGGAGCAGGTCCTCGGTGACGCGCTTCACGCGGTTGATCGGGATCGCGAACCCCAGCCCCACGGACCCGCCGCTCGGCGTGTAGATCGAGCTGTTCACCCCGATCACCTCCCCCACGGCGTCCACCAGCGGGCCGCCGGAGTTCCCGGGGTTGATCGCGGCGTCGGTCTGGATCATGTCGACGTACGTCGCGTTCCCCTCCGAGCGCGCCACGAGGTTACGCCCGGTGGCGCTGATCACGCCGGTCGTGACGCTCGGCTCGGGGTTGCCCAGCAGGAAGCCGTACGGGTTCCCGATGGCGATCACCCACTCGCCGATCAGCAGGTTGTCGGAGCTGCCGAGCGTGGCGACGGGGAGGTTCTTCGCGTCGATCTTGAGGACGGCGATGTCGTTGATCTCGTCCTTGCCGAGGAGCTTCGCCCGATACGTGGTGCCGTCGCGGAGCGCGACGGAGATCGAGTCGGCATCGTTGATCACGTGCGCGTTGGTGACGATCACCCCGTCGGAGCGCACGATGAACCCGGTGCCGAGCCCCGGGAGCACGCGGTCCCCGCTGGCGCGCCCGAAGAACGCTTCGAACGGATCGACCGGCGCGTGCTGCACCACCTCGGTCTGCACCGTGACGACCGACGGGGCGACCTTGGCGACCGCATCGGTGATGAGCGTGCGCCGCCGCGAGTCGATCGAATCGCTCGCCGCGGTGCGCTGCGCCGCGTGCGCGGCGGAGACGGTGAGCCCCGCGGCGTCCGCGGTGAACGGGGGCACCGCGGGGGCATCGCCGGCCGCGCCACCGCACCCGAGCGTGGCCGCGAGGAGGAGCGTGCCGAGCCGCCGCATCATCACACCGCGGTGCGCGGCTTCGCGACCCGGCGGCTCCAGTCGTTCAGGAAATGGTCCAGCCCGATGTCCGTGAGCGGGTGCAACAAGAGCTGCCGGAGCACGGCCGTCGGTACCGCGGCCGCGTCGGCGCCCGCCTTGGCCACGTCGGCGAAGCGACGGGGCGTGCGGATGGAAGACGCGAGAATCTCGCATTCGAGAGCGAAACGGTCGAAGATCTGGTGAATGTCGGCCACCACGGCGGCGCCGTCGCCGCCGACGTCGTCGAGCCGGCCGACGAAGGGGCTGACGTAGCTGGCGCCGGCCTTGGCCGCGAGCAGCGCCTGGGCCGCGTTGAAGATGAGCGTCACGTTCACGCGCACCCCCTCGGCGACCAGGCGGCGCGTGGCGGCAAGCCCCTCCTCGATCATCGGGATCTCCACCACCACGTTGTCCGCGAGGCGCGCGAGCTCCTTCCCCTCGCGGTAGATGTCATCGGCGGTCACCGAGATCACCTGCACCGTCACCGGCCCGGGGCTGATCCGGCAGATCTCGCTCACGTGGCCGCGGAAGTCGTCGTCGGGAAGCGCGTCGGCGAGGAGCGATGGATTGGTCGACACCCCGTCGATCAACCCGGTGGTAAACCCCCACTGGATCTCGGCGAGGTGCGCGGTGTCGAGAAAGAGTCTCATTCCGGTGTCCGATAGAGGTCGCGCGGATAGCGGACGGCATCGAGAAAGAGCGCGTGCGCCGGCGCCGGGGGCGAGGTGTCGCGGTTGTCCGCGGCCCCGAGCAACGTCGCCACGCTCGCAGCGTCGCGCCGGCCCACCGCCGCCTCGATCATCGTCCCGACGAGGAAGCGGACCATGTGGTGCAGAAACCGATTCGCCTCGATCTCGAACACCAACCCACCCGCCCGATCGCGCCACGCCGCCTCGTGGACGATGCAGCGATGGTCGTCGTGCGCGGGCGCCGTGCCCTGGACCGCGAACGCACGAAAGCAGTGCTCCCCGACGAGCGCCGCCGCGCTCGCCTCGAGCACCGCGCGCTCGATCGGCTCCCGCACCGGCCACTCCCACCGCCGGCGGAACGGGGACCACGCCCCGTCGTCCGTGCCGATGTAGTAGCTGTACCGGCGCGACGTCGCACTGTACCGAGCGTGAAACTCGGGCGCCATCTCGTACGCGGCGGCGACCCAGACATCGTCAGGGAGCACGGCGTTCAACGCCCGCCGCAGCTCACGCGGCGCCCACTTCTCGGGCACCCGCACCCCCACGGCTTGTCCTCGCGCATGCACCCCCGCATCCGTACGCCCCGATCCGAGCGCCGCAACTGGCCTCGTGCACAGCCGCGCAAGCGCGTCCTCCAGTACCCCCTGAACGGTACGCCGCTCCGGCTGACGCTGCCATCCCGCGAACCCCGCGCCATCGTAGTGCAGCACGAGCTGCACGGTGCGCTCCGGCATGTGTCGGAACTTACCCCCCGAGGCTCCCATGTCAAGCAAGGTCGTGCGAGCGAAGCGATTGACAGTACGGCACCTACGCCTCTACTTTCACGATCCCCAGCCCCTTCTTTCAGGCGCCTGATTCATTTCGATGCCCCCTCGTACCCTGGCGTCCCTCGCTCACGCGCTCGGCGCGGCCTCGGACCTCGACGCGGCCCTCGTCGCGCTCGGTGAGGCGCTCGCCGAGGTGGACCGGTCGGCGCACATCGCGGTCGTGAGCTACGACGCGCGGCGCCAGCTCCTGCGCGAGCGGCTCACGCCGGAAGGGAGCCAGGTGATCCGGACCCGCATCGATACCACCTTCGACCACCTCCCGGCCCGCGTCCGCTCCCTCATCATGGCCGGCGGGCAGTTCGCCGACCTGGCCGAAGAGTCGGACGAGTACGCGCGGATCCTCCAGCTCCAGTCGCTGCTCGACGAGGAAGGGCTCCTCGCCCTCCGCGGGGTCCCCACCGACGGCCACCTCTCGGCCGTGGTCGCGCTCTACGAGCCGCGCCGCTTCTTCGGCACGCGCGTGATGGAGCGGTTCGCGCCGTACGTGGCGCTGTTCGAGCTGGCCTACGCGCGCTTCGCCGAGCGCGAAGCGCGGAACGAGGCGGTGCGCACGCTCGAGGACGTGACCCAGCGCGTCCACGGCGAGTACGTCAAGCACCTCGCCGCGCTGGAGCAGGAGCTGGCGGCCGCGCGCAACACGCCGGCGGGAGGGGAAGGGCTCACGCCGGAGCGGCTCCTCGCGCTCGAGGCCGAGGTGGCGCGCGCGAAGGAAGAAGCCCGCCGCGCCGCCCGGCGCGCCGATGCCGTCGAAGGGCAGGTGACCGCGGCCGTGAGCCAGCTCGAACAGGCACACGTGGAGCTGCACCGCCGAAGCGAGGCGCTCCGGCAGAAGACGCGAACCCTGTACCTCATCGACCGCGTCCTCACGCTCGACGCCGCCACCGAGGACCCGCGCCAGCTCGCCGAGGGGCTCCTCGCCCTCGTCGGCGACGACATGCAGGCGCAGCGCTGCTCGCTCATGCTCCGCGCCCCCGACACGCAGGAGCTCTACATTGCCGCGGCCAAGGGGCTCGCGCCGGAGGTCAGCGAGGGGAAGCGCATCCGGATCGGCGAGGGGGTGGCGGGGAAGGTCGCCGCGAGCCGGCAGCCGCTCCTCGTCACGGATGTCGAGCAGGCGCGCGGGCACCCGCTCCTCGGCGACGAGTATCTCACCACCGGGTCGTTCATCAGCTTCCCCCTGGTCTACCACGGCGATCTGGTCGGCGTGGTGAACCTCACCAATCGGGCGCAACGCGGGGTGTATGTCGAGGAAGACGTGGAACGGGTCCGACTGCTCGCGCTGGTGATCTCGCTCATCGCCTCGCACGCCGGCCTCGCCGAGCGCCTCTCCGAGACGATCGGTGCCGGCTGACGCGCTCAAGCTCGCGATCCGGCGCCTCGCGGCCGGGGACTCGCTCACCGCCGACGAAGCCGCCGACGCGTTCGACGCGATCATGAGCGGCGAAGCGACCGCCGCGCAGGTCGCCGCGATCCTCATGGCGCTCCGCGTGAAGGGGGAGACGGCCGACGAGGTGGCCGGTGGGGCGCGCGCGCTCCGACGCGCCATGATCCACCTCCCGGCCGATCGCCCCGACACGCTCGTCGACACCTGCGGCACCGGGGGGGGCGCGGTCTCGACGTTCAACATCTCCACCGCCGCGGCGCTCCTGGCAGCGGGCGCCGGTGTCCGCATCGCCAAGCACGGGAACCGCTCCTTCACCTCGCAGTGCGGGAGCGCCGACGTGCTCGAGGCGCTGGGGGTGCGGATCGAAATGTCGGTGGAGCAGATGCAGCGGACGCTGGAGCGGGCCGGGATCGTGTTCATGTTCGCGCCGCTCATGCACCCGGCAATGCGCCACGTGGGCCCGGTGCGGCGCGAGCTGTCGATCGGCACGGTGATGAACATCCTCGGGCCGCTGGCGAACCCGGCGATGGCGGGGCGGCAGGTGGTGGGGGTGTCGGAGGAGCGCCGGCTTCCGCTCCTGGCGAACGCGCTCGCGGCGCTGGGGAGCGTGCACGCGCTCGTGGTGCACGGCGAACCGGGGCTCGACGAGATCTCCCCGCTCGGCTGTACACGCGTCCTGGAGGTGCGCGGCGAGGAGGTACGCGAGTGGCGGATCGATCTCCCCGAGCTCGGCCTGGCTCCGGCGACCGCGGAGGAGCTGGCCGGTGGGGCGCCGGCGCGGAACGCGCAGCTCGTGGAAGAGGTGCTCGGCGGGCGCCGCGCGGGCGGGGCGCGCACGGCGGTGTTGCTCAACGCGGCCGCGGCGATCTACGTGGCCGGGCTCGCTCCAACGTATCGCGATGCGCTCGCTCTGGCGGAGCGGGCGCTGGACCACGGGAAGGGGATCGAAGCGCTCGAGCGGCTGCGAGCGGCGAGCCGCGACGCGTGACCGGTCAGTACCGCCGCAGGACCCCCACCACCACGCCCTGGATCGTCACATCGTTCTCGTGCACGTAGATCGGCGCCATCGTCTCGTTGGCGGGCTGCAGACGGATGCGGCCGTCGCGCTCCCGGTAGAACTTCTTCACGGTCGCCGCAGTGTTGTCGATGAGGGCGATGACCGTCTCGCCGTTGTCGGCCACCGGGCGCTCGTTGATCACGACGAAGTCGCCGTCGCGGATCTGCTCGTCGATCATCGAGTTCCCGCGGACACGGAGCACGTAGTGGTTGCCGCCACGCGCGATAAAGCTCTCGGGGACCGCGATCGTCTCGTTCGCCTCCACCGCCTCGATCGGGAGCCCCGCGGCCACGCTCCCGAGCAAGGGGAGCTCCACCGAGCGGGGGAACACCTCGGAGGGGAGAATCTCGATCGCGCGGCTCTCATTGTACGCCCGCTTGATGTATCCTTTGCGCTCGAGATTGCTGAGGTGCTCGTGAACGGTAGCGAGCGAGTTATAGTTGAACTGCCGAGCGATCTCCTCGAAGCTCGGCGCGTAGCCGTTCTGCTCGGTGTATGCGCTGAGAAAGTTGAGGATCTCGCGCTGCCGTTTCGTGAGCGCCATGCTCTGTCCCGGGCAAAGGGTTGTGAGCGGAGCGGGGCTCCCCGCTGGTGACCGAAAATAGTCCGAACAACACTATATCCGAAGAGCACCCGAAGTGCAAGTCTCAACGTCGACCTGGTCTGCACCCGCAGGGGTGCTCGGGCGGATCATCGCCGAGGCGCACGAGCGCGCGGCCGCGGTGCGGGCGCGGAAGGAGGGCGTGGCGGAGCTGGAGCGTGCCGCAGCGAACGCGTCTTCCGTTCCCTCCTTCTCGGACGCACTAGGGGGGGCTCACGTTGCGGTCATCGCCGAGGTCAAGCGCCGGTCCCCCTCGAAAGGGGAGATCAACTCGGCGCTCTCGGCCGCGGACCAGGCACGGGCCTACGCCGCCGGCGGGGCAGCGGCCGTCTCCGTGCTCACCGAGCCCGCCCACTTCGGCGGCGAGCTGGGCGACCTGGAGCGGGCGCGCACGGCCGGCGTCCCCCTCCTCCGCAAGGATTTCCACGTCGACGAGGTCCAGCTCCTCGAGGCGCGCGCGTTCGGCGCCTCGGCCGCGCTCCTCATCGTGCGCGCGCTCGCGCCCGAGGCGCTGCCACGCCTCGCGCGCTTTGCCGCGGGGATCGGGCTCGACGTGCTCGTGGAGGTCCACGACGAGCGCGACCTGGAGCGCGCCCTGGCACTCGGCGACGGGATCATCGGGGTCAACAACCGCGACCTGGAGACGCTGGCGATCGACCCCGCGGTGGGAGACCGGCTCCTCCCGCGCATCCCGCGCTCCTGCATCGCCGTGGCGGAGAGCGGGGTGCGCGAGGCTGGGGACGTGGCGCGCGCGGCCGCGGCCGGGGCCGACGCGGTGCTCGTCGGCTCCGTGCTCTCGGCCGCCGGCGACCCCACGGCGGCCGTGCGCGCGCTCGCCAGCGTGCCCCGGACCAGGGGGGCGCGTGGGGGTTGAGATCAAGTTCTGCGGGCTCACCCGCTCTGAGGACGCGGCGCACGCGGCCGCTCTCGGCGCCGCCTATGTCGGTGTTATCTTCGCTGGTGGTCCGCGCCGGCGCTGTCGCTTAAACACATCAGACG
>JADGGM010000746.1 GCA_019689955.1 Gemmatimonadaceae bacterium | reverse complement strand
CCCACGGGTCCTTCCCCCGCCCCTCCTCGGTCACGTCGAGCGTGAGCGAACGCGTGACCCCGCGAATCGTCAGGTCACCCGTGACCCGCGCCTTCCCCTCCCCCTGCGGCTCCACGCGCGTGCTCCGGAAGGTGATGGTTGGGAAATGCTCGGCGTCCAGGAAATCCGCGGAGCGGAGGTGCGCGTCGCGCTGCTCCACCCGCGTATCGATGCTCGCTGCGCCGAGCGTCGCCTCGACCGACGACTTCTCGAGCGCGTCCTCATTCAACGTGATCGTCCCGCGAACCTCGGTGAACTTCCCCTTCACCGTGGCGATCATCATGTGCTTCACCGCGAACTCCACGTGCGTGTGGGCAGGATCGAGCTCCCACCGCGTGACGCCCGCGGCGGTCGGTTGTACCGTGGTCATGTCGTCTACTCCGTTCCTGAAGGTGCGCGCCGGCCAGGCGGAGCCGGCCGATCTCGGGCCGACGCGTGTTATCTCAGCACTGAGATATGTACCCGTGACGCCGCTCTAGGGTTCCGGCGCGGTACAGGGCTCCATCTCGGCGGCGGCGAGCCCGAGGGTGCGGAGGAGCTGGATCGCTTCGCGCTGCTCGCGCGGACCGAGCCCCGACATGGTCTGCTCGATGCACCGCGCGTGCCCCGGGAACTCCGCGGCGATGAGGCGCGCCCCCGCGCGCGTGAGCTCTACGTAACAAGCGCGCCGGTCGTCCGGGCTCCGGCGCCGGCGCACGAGCCCGCGCCCTTGCAGCCGGTCCACGAGGTACGTGATCCCGCCGCTCGAGACGAGCAGCTTCGCTTGCAGCTCGCCGAGGAGGAGCGGGCCCTTGTGCTGCAGCGCCTCCAGCACGCCGAGCTCCGCGAGGGTGAGCCCGCGGCGCGCGGCGTCTGTGCGCGCGCGGGCCTCGACCGCGGCGAACGCGCGCGCGAGCACGACCCAGAGCTTGAGCGCTCGCTCGGTGGACTGAGAACGTTCCCTGCGGAGCGGTTGGGGCTTGGTCGTGGTCATGGGTGTTCGAGGAAGGAGGGGCCGAGGACGGACCGGCATCGTCGCCACGAACGCTCGAGGCGCCGGTGCCGAGGGATCGATGGTGTAATGATGTCCTCGCCGCCTCGCGACAGCTACCTCGCCCCGCCACGCCC
>JADGGM010000071.1 GCA_019689955.1 Gemmatimonadaceae bacterium | reverse complement strand
CCTCCCACGTGGCGACGTAGCAGACGGTGGCGATGAGGGTGATGAGGATGCCGCAGGCGAAGGCGCGGCCGAAGGAGATCCGGCCGCGCAGGACGGTGTCGCGGTAACTGCGGATCCCGAAGTAGATGAACAGGAACGACGCGACCATGATGGCGTAGCCGAGGGCCAAGCTGTGGCCGGAGCCGATCTTGTCGGCCAGGAGCAGCGAGCCACACATGAGGACGGAGACGACGACGCCGGCCAGGAGGCCGAAGGTGAGGACGGTCTTCTTCATGTGAGGCCCCGGGGGTGAGTGGCGCGAAGCCGAGCCCGCGCCGTGTGTGAGGGTGACCATCGGGTGCGTCGACCGGCCTCGCATAAGCTGCGGTCCGAGGCGCCCGACCGCTAGCCTCCCGGGCTCCGTGCTTGTCCGGGTGGCGCCACGGTACGGCGTACCAGCAGCGTACGGCATTGGCACGGTCTGCGTCGCCTTCTCCTGCTTGTCGGGCGGATAGCCGTGCTTGCGGAGGATACGCTTGACCAGGGCACGGAGCTTGGCGCGGACGTTCTCGCGCGGGGTCCAGTCGATCGTGACGCTGTTACGTACCATGTCGCGAATGCGCAGCGCCTCGTCGTGCGGCCAGCGCGGTCAGCCGCATGCTGTTGTCAGACAGCCCCTCCCGGTGCGTCATGGGTCCCACCCTCCGCCGCCCTCGTGACGAAGCGCGTACGAATGTACTCCCGGGCGCTGTCGGGAGGGAGCTTTACCGTCCCCGGGCCGCTGCGCACGAAGAAGTCGCCCTCGCTCGTAGCTTCCAGCCCCTTCCACTTGAGAAACACCGGCTCCGGGCTGCGCTGGCAAGTCACGACGCACACGGTCTTGCCCTGCACGACCTGGCACTTCGGGTCGATGCAGGTGCCCGCCCGATCGCCCAGGCCATTGCGGACGACCTGCGCGAGATGCCGCATGAACTTGTCGTCCGACTCCAGACGGTCCGCCTCGATACCGACGACGGTGCCGTCGTCGGCCACGCCGATCAGCAGATCGCCGCCCTCGGTGTTCAGGAACGCGGCGATCGTCTTGAGCACGGCGTGCGTGACGCGCTTGTCGTCTTGCCGGTCTTCCTTGAGGCTCCAGCGCAGCGTGGACTTGAACTCCAGTGTCTTCGACTCGCCGCGCTTGATCAGCTCCTTGGCACTGCGGTGGGCGCGCAGGTACTGGTCGAAGAGGAAGTTCTTGAGCGCTTCGCCGAAGGCGCGGTCGTCGGTGATGCGCTTGTAGAGCTCGAAGTTCGAGTCGACGATCTCCTGGATCACCTGTTCGACCTTGTGATCGAAGGTGAGGCGCACGTTCTCCCGCGTATTGACGCGCGCCGCGGTGTCGAGCGCCGCATCGTCGTCCAGCTTCTCCATCATCTGGCTGAGCGTCACGCGGTGCTCGGGGCCGAGGTTGAGACCGAAGCGCTCATTCAGCTCGGCGATGATGCGCGAGAGGGGTTCCAGCTCCTCCGGCGGCGTGCCGTGCGCCCCCCTCGTGCTCGCGGGGGCCAGCACGCCGGGCTTGCGCTCGAGCGAGATCTTGCCGCTGCTCGTCTGCTGGATCCGGTACGACTCCATGTCGATGTTCTGCTGCACCTCGCGCGGGAGCGCCTCCCGGTCCGCGGGCAGGAGCCGCCGCAGGTGCCGCGCGAAGACGTAGAGCTTCTCGAGGCTCGCGTCGGCGAAGGGCAGCACCTGGGCGAGGAAGGCGTAGAGCCGCGCGTAGTCGGTGAGCTGGCCACGGAAGTCCGCCTGCTCCTCCTTCGACAAGCCCCGGAAGCGATCGACCAGCGGGCTCAATACGGCGTAGAGCCGGTCCTGCGTCGCCTTGGGGTCGAAGTAGACCTTCGCAAACGCCTCGATGTCCGCCTCCGTGTACACCGGGAACGCGGCAAGGCGGTTCTCCATCTCGTACAGGAGGTTCGGGTCCGTCGCCTCCGAGAGGAGCGTCGTCTCGTAGTACGGCTCGAAGGCGGCCTGGATCTCGGCAGCCTCGTTGGCGAAGTCGAGCACCATCGTGCTCTTCTTCTCGTCGCCATACGTGCGGTTGAGCCGTGAGAGCGTCTGCACGGCGTTCACGCCGCCGAGCTTCTTGTCCACGTACATCGTGTGCAGCAGGGGCTGGTCGAAGCCGGTCTGGAACTTGTTGGCGACGACGAGGAAGCGGTACTCCGGGCGCTCGAACATCTTCGCGGTTTGCGTCTCGGGGAAGCCGTTCATGTTGGCCTCGGTGTAGTCCTTCCCGCCGTCCGTCACGGTTCCGGAGAACGCGACCAGCGCCTTGAATGGGTGTCCGCGTTCAGCAAGGTACGTGTCGATCGCGAGCTTGTAGCGGACCGCGTGCAGTCGCGAGCGCGTGACGATCATCGCCTTGGCCTTGCCGCCGATCTCGCCCTGCACCTGCGCCGCGAAGTGCTCGACCATGATCTTCACCTTCTCGCCGATGGCGTGCGGATGCAGCTCGACGAACGACTTGAGCAGGTACTCGGCCTTCCGCTTGTCGTAGCGCGGGTCATCCTCTATGGTCTTGAGCAGCCGCCAGTAGGCCGTGTACGTCGTGTAGTTCTGCAGGACGTCGAGGATGAAACCCTCCTCGATGGCCTGGCGCATGCTGTAGAGGTGGAAGGGCGCGAACTTCCCATCCGGACGCCTGGTCCCGAACAGCTCGAGCGTCTTGGGCTTGGGCGTGGCCGTGAAGGCGAAGAGCGAGAGGTTCGGGACGTGACCGCGCTTGACCGCCTCGGCGAGCGCGAGGTTGTCCACCTCGTCCTCGCCCGCCTCGTCCTCCGCGTCCTCCCGCTCGGCGTCCTCCAGGTTCTTCGCCGCCAGCGACGCCTTGAGCGACTTCGTGCTCTCGCCGGACTGCGACGAGTGCGCCTCGTCCACGATCACGGCGAAGCGCCGCCCCGGCAGCTCGCCGATCTGGCCGGCGATGACCGGGAACTTCTGCAGTGTCGTGACGATGATCGTCTTGCCCGACTCGAGCGCCTCCTTGAGCTGGCGCGAGGTGGTGTCGATGTTCTCGACCACCCCGAGCGTCTGCTCGAACTGGCGCATCGTCGTCTGGAGCTGGCGGTCGAGCACGCGGCGATCGGTGACGACCACGATCGAATCGAACACGCGCCGGTCGTTGGCGTCGTGGAGCGTCGCGAGCTGGTGAGCGAGCCAGGCGATGGTGAAGCTCTTGCCGCTGCCGGCCGAGTGCTGGATTAGGTAGCGCTGGCCGGGGCCACGGCTGCGCGCATCGGCGATGAGCCGGCGCACGCAGTCGATCTGGTGGTAGCGCGGGAAGATGAGGAAGCGCCGGCCGGTCTTCTTCCCCTTGTCGTCCTCCTCCTCGACCTCGTGGATGAACTGCCGCACGAGGTCGAGCACGCTGTCTCGTGCCCAGGCCTCCTCCCAGAGGTAGGCGGTGGCGTAGCCCTTCTGCGTCGGCGGCACGGGCGGATTGCCGGCGCCGCCGAACTTTCCCTTGTTGAACGGCAGGAAGCGCGTCCGCTCGCCCGCGAGGTGCGTCGTCACGTAGACGAGGTCCGGGTCCACCGCGAAGTGCGCGAGGCAGCGGCCGTAGGCGAAGAGCGGCTCGCGCGGGTCACGATCGGTCTTGTACTGCCGGATCGCGTCCTCGACGTCCTGCCCGGTGAGCGGGGTCTTGAGCTCCGCGGTGAAGATCGGGATGCCGTTCAGGAACAGCACCAGGTCGAGGGAGCTCTCGTTCTTCGTGCTGTAGCGCACCTGGCGCACGACGGAGAACAGGTTCGCCGCGTGCAGCCGCCGCGTTTCCGCGTTGAGGCCGCTCGCCGGGCGGAAGTACGCGAGCCGGAACTTGCAGCCCGAGTCCTTGATGCCGTTGCGCAGCACGTCGAGCGCGCCGCGCCGCTCGATCTCGGCAGAGAGTCGCCGGAGGAACTGCTCGCGCACCGCGGCGCCGTGGTGCTGCTCGAGCTTCTTCCATTCCCTGGGCTGCGTGGCGAGGACGAAGTCCAGGACGTCGCGCGGCAGCAGGCAGAGCGCGCGGTCGTAGTCCTCGGGCTTGCGCTTGCGGTAACCGCCGGGCGGGTTCTCGCCGTACGGCGGCGAGGTCTCGCGGACCGCCGTCGCGTCGCCCGCGCAGGCGTCGGGGCCGTACTGCAGCAGCGCGCACTCGATCGCCTCCTCGAAGGCGCGCTCGGAGATGTCGATCTTCACGGCTTTTCGGTTCCTTGGTTCAGGAGGGCCAGGTACCCGTCGTACACGAAGAGCCGGTCCCGGCGTCTGCCGGTGAGCTCCCGGGCGATCCCCAACTCGGTGAGGAGGCTCATCGCCGAGGACGCGGCTGGGAAGGAGAGCTCAGTTTTGCGGCTGATCTCGGGGAGGGAGAGGATCGGCCGCGCCTTGAGGGCATCGTGGACACGGATCGCCGAGCCGGCGCGGCGTCCCTGACTGTCGATCCGGCGCCTGTCGTCGCCGAACATGGCGGTGAGCCGCTGCGCCGTCTCGACCGCCCCCTGCGCCGTCACGCGCACGCCCTCCAGGAAGAAAGCGAGCCAGGCCTCCCAGTCGCCTTCCCGCCGGACGAGGTCGAGCAGTGCGTAGTACTCCGCGCGATGCTCCTTGAAATAGAGGCTGAGGTACAGTAGCGGGTCGCGCAGCACGCCGTCGTGGCAGAGCAGGAGCGTGATCAGGAGTCGGCCGACGCGGCCGTTGCCGTCGAGGAAGGGATGGATCGTCTCGAACTGCACGTGGGCGAGGCCGGCCTGGACGAGGTGCGACAGGCCATCGCCCCGATCGTGGAGGAAGCGCTCGAGCGCTCCCATCGCATCGGGCACGGCGGTGTGCGGTGGCGGCACGAACACGGCGTTACCCGGCCGGCTGCCGCCGATCCAGTTCTGGGAGCGCCGAAACTCGCCAGGGTCCTTGCCGCTCCCCCGCCCGCGGGACAGCAGGATCCCGTGGATCTCCCGGATGAGGCGATTCGAGAGGGGGAAGCCCTCACGAAGGCGCGAGAGCCCGTGGTCGAGCGCGGCAACGTAGTTGGAGACTTCGACCACGTCCTCGAACGGCACGCCGGACGCTTCGTCCAGCTCGAAAAGCAGAAGGTCGGAGAGCGAAGACTGCGTGCCTTCGATCTGCGAAGAGAGGACGGCCTCCTTGCGGACGTAGCTGTAAAGGAAGAGCGACTTGTCCGGCAACAGGGTCGAGACGCCGTCGAGCCGGCCGAGCGCGAGCACCGCGGCCTCGAGGGCCCTCTGCAGGCCGGCATCGAACGCGAGCGGCGGCTCCGGGGGCAGCGGCTTCGGCACGAACGCGCGAACCCTCTCCCCACCGGCCGCCGTCACCACGTAAGTGCCCGTCTCGCCGCGCTTCATTCGGCGGGACCCCCTGTTCTCGAAATCTGAATAGCGGCGATTGGTATTAAGACTTCAGACGAAAAATATGAATAGCGTGCCAACTGCGTCAAGCGTCAGGGAATCGGCAGAGCAGGTCCCGACTCCGGAGCTGCAGGCGAAGGTGGCCGGCAACCGGGAACCCGGCGCTGCCTCCCCCCGCTCACGCCGCTTCCTCTCGCACGTCGATCTTGCCGGTCACCGCGGCGGAGATGAGCGCGGTGCGGAGTTCCTTGAGGCGGTCGATGGCGTCACGGACTTTGGTGATGAGGGCGTCAATGCGACTCGTCTCACGGTCGAGAAAGTCAGCGATGGCGCGCTGCTCGTCGGGTGGCGGCACCGCAAGTGATGCCCGCTTCAGGTCTCTGATATTGATTCCTCGAATAGCGGCGCCAAGTGCGCCAGCCTCCAGCTGCGCGAAGGCCGCTCGTGACCTCAACGCATAGAGAAGCCACGGACCATATGTCTCTGACGTGTATGCAATGCGAGCAGCGTCCTGAGTGATGTTCGCCCCGGTCAGCTCGTCCGGCACCATCGCTACCTCGCCAATGCTTCCGCGAATCGCGTAGACGAGATCGCCCCCGCGAAGTCGCGATCTCGCGTAGCCCGCCTCGATCTCGCGGGATACTCGATTCAGGCGATCGAGCCGAAGACGCTCAGGCGAGACGTCACCACCCTTGACTAGCGGAACTCCGTCCTGGACATTCGGCCCGGGCAGGACGATCCCGTACATGATTCGCCGACGAGAAGGAGTTAGATGCCAAAGCCGCTTTACCTCCCAATGCGCCGGAATCTCCCCCAGCCACTCGACGCCGGAGTCCTTCATGGGGACGCTCGGGTCGAGGCCCTTGGTGACGGCGCGGGTGATGAGGGCGGTGCGCTTCTCCTGGAGCAGCTCGATCAGCCGCTCCTTCTTCGCCACCAGCGCATCGATCCGCGCCGTCTCCCGGTCGAGGAACGCGGCGATGGCGCGTTGCTCGGGCTCGGGAGGCATCGCGAACACGCCCACGCGGATCGCGTCACCGCCAAGGCCGAAACGCGTGATGCCGTTGGCTGCCACATGGAATTGATCGCGGGGGCCCACCGCCGAGAAGGCGCGGCTAAGGAACGCTCCGACTATCCCGTCCGCGGGTCGAATGTGGGCGAGGTGATAGCCGCACAGTACATCCGGCAGGTCCTCTGAAACGACCGCCGGGACCGCGATGTCAGTCCAGGACTCGGAGTCCTTGGTGATCAGCACGTCTCCAGCGCGCAGCGCGAAGCGTCGCACCTGCTCGCGGGTCGCGGTCGCGGCCATGAATTCCAGGTCAGCGGTAATGCGCTCGTTGTAGTAGACGTCGGTGTAGTTGCAGAGCCTAACGGGCTCCTGGCCTTCCACGGACTTCTTGTCGACGTTGCTCAGTTGCACGGCCGCCAATGTCTTGAGGCGCTTCACCTCCCAGTGCGCCGGAATGTCCCCCAGCCACTCGATGCCGGAGTCCTTACACGCCGGGTACGGCTTGAACCGCCGCAGCGGCTGAGCGTGCAGCGTGCGCGCAAGCTCGCTCACGACGCCGCCTCCTGCGTAAGCCGCTCCGGGCTCCAGATTCGCTCCGCAAGCTGCTGGTAGAGCGCCTGCCGCGCGTCGAGATCGGCCTTCCTGAACTCGGCATGCGCGCAGAAAGGTAGCCCGCTCTCAGCAATGAACCGCCTGAACCCCGGGTTGTGGTCGTAAGCGCTCTCGTGGAGGCTCCGCGCGAGCAGGTTCTGCGCCGCGTAGTGCTTGCGCTTCTCCTCGTAGGACAGATCGCCGTAGCTCGCGTTGAAGCTCTTGGGCAGAAGCAGCAGACCGCCGATGCGGTTGCGGTACTCCTGGAACTCGCTCGGATGGCCGAACTCGTCCTTGTGCCGCTCCGGATGGTCAGCCCACACGTGTTCGATCTCGTAGCCTTTCTTTCCGCGCTGGGCGTATTCGGAGTAGCGTGACGCCTGGCCGGAGCGTGTCTCGACGTAGTCAGTTATGCGCGCAAGGAGACGGTGGATCTGCCGGCCGTTCGTCCCATGCAGGCGGAACGCGCTGTTCGCCGCAAAGTCGGGCGCAGTCTCGGGATCGAGCCGGTCCTTCAGCATGGCCGCAAGCTCGGGAGCACTCTTGCCGCGCACGTCGCGCATCACGAGGAACATCGCGTACTGCATCGTCGAGTAGTCGATGGCGCGCCAGTTCCAGATGCGGCGGTGGATCAGGATATCGAGGTAGGTGGCCACGACGCGCACCTTGCGCAGCGCCGTGGCCTCGTCGTCTTCCACGCGCAGCGGTGCGAGCAGCACCGGGTACTGGAGCGTGAAGTTGTGCTGCGCGTTGAAGTGCACGCACTCGAGCCCGGGCGTCAGCGTTTCGGCCGCCCGGCGCAGGCGTTCGTACCAGCGGGCGTAGAAGGCGAAGTCGCGCTCGATGAAGCGCGCGAACTCGGCGCTCGCGGTGAGGCCGAGCGCTTTCTCGTGGTCGCGCACCCAGCGGTGGAACTCGGTACCGATCAGGTCGAAGTCCTGCGGCGCCGCGCCCCGCTTACGCTCGCGGATGCTCTGGGCGTACTGGCTGCGCAGCCACGACTTGATGCCGTCGGCGTCCTCGTCCTTGCCCAGCTCCGCGAGCGCCTGCACGCGCTCCTTCCAGACCCGGCTTGCCCGCGTGCGTTTCTCGGTGTCGGTGATGTTGGCGAGCAGATAGCCCTTCAGCATGTCCGCGGGTGTGAGCGAGAGCCCGCGATCGTTCATCGTCTCGAAGATCGTGTAGGCGTCCCCGTCGGAGTAGGCGGTGATTTCGACGAGGTGCACATTCTCGACGAGCCAGTCCACGAAATACGGCAGCGCCGGCCCGGCGAGCTCGTCCGGGAAAATATCCTCCAGCTCGGCGTAGCGGGCGAGGATGTTGGCGATGGATTCGGCCGGGTCGAGATCGGCGAACTCCTCGCCCTTGTAGAGCGCCTCCATGCAGGCGGCGCGCTCGGGGATGTCGAGGTTGAATGAGCGCTTGCCGTACTTCTGCGAGAAGATCAGGTCTGCGATCTGCCCCTTCTGCTCGACGTCATCGAGGCGGTGGTGCAGGAAGATCAGGAGCAGCGTCAGCGTGGTAAGGCGCTGCTGGCCGTCGATGATGAACTTCTGCCCGTCCTTGTCGCTGACGATGATGGAGCCGAGGAAGTAGTGGCCGTAGTCGGCGACGGCGCTGCGCTCGTTGCCCTCCTCATGGCTCTCGAGGAACTTCGCCGCGAGGTCGTCGATCAGCTCGGCGAGCTGCTTCTGCTGCCACTTGTACTCGCGCTGGTAGTAGTCGATCGAGTACTTGCGGCCGGCGAGCAGCTCGCGGACGGTGCGGCCCTTGCCGTCGATCTCGCGCGAGGTGCGGGGGGCGGTGGTCATCGCGTCTCCGGTGATTGTTGCTGCGACCAAGGGCCTCCCGGAGACCAGGTCGCGCGGGGACGATCTTTGGAGAGAATCCATTCGCGCACCGGACCGAGGAACTCAATGATCCGTTCGCCGATCGTCCCGAACTGCGCGGGCGGCGGCACCAGCACCGAACCGGCCGCCAGGTAGTTCCGCCAGCGCGCTTCCAGGTCGGGTGTCTGAAAGAAGGCCGTCGTGAGAACCCGCGGTGCTTCATCGGTCCAGGGGGTGCCGTGACGCTCAAAGCAGGCGGCCACCGCGCGTTGCAGTGGCTCACCGTCGAACGCGAACGCGCCGGCGAGTGCCCAGACGTCGTGGAAGTCCTTCATCCGGCTGTTCCGCGTGTCCAGCTTGATCATCGCCTCGAACTTCTCGGCGACCGTCGCTTCAACTCCTGGCCGCTCTCTCTGGCTTGGTTCAGCAGCCGGGCCCGAACGGATGCCGCGGTGTCGGCGCTCATATCAAACTTACGTCCAGCGCCGCGCTCAGGCGGCGCGACGGGAGCACCTCTGCCACGCGCGAGAGCGCGGCAACCGTCACCTTGCGCTGTCGAAGCGCAG
>JADGGM010000070.1 GCA_019689955.1 Gemmatimonadaceae bacterium | reverse complement strand
CCCTCCCGCTCTGCGCGGCGCTGCTCGTCGTGCTCGCCGCGTGCATCGACAAGAACACCGCGCAGAAAGCCATCGAGGCCGTTCAGTCCGACGGCGCCACCCCCGACGAGATGCCTGTCATGCTGAACAAGGAGCCTCCGTTCCGCTATCCGCCGGCGCTCTTCGCCAGCAAGGTGCAAGGGAACGTCACGCTCCACCTCCACCTCGACAGCACCGGGGCCGTGGTCCCGGAGTCGACCGTCGTCGTGGAATCGTCGGGCTACCCCGGGCTCGACTCCGCCGCCGTGCAGGGGTCGCGGGAGCTCCGCTTCTCCCCGGCGCGCCTGCACCATCGCCCGGTCGAAGTCTCGCTCCTCCTCCCCGTCTTCTTCCGTCATCCGCAAGGACGCCCGCTCCCCGGAGACACCATCCTCCATCGCGGCTCACCCACAGCGAGCAAGCCATGACGCAGATCGAGCGCAACCGGCGCCCGTACGACTCCGTTCTCGACACCATCGGGTGGACTCCGCTCATCCGACTGCACCGGGTCACGCGCGGCATCCGCACCCCGGTCTACGCCAAGGCGGAGTTCTTCAACCCCGGCGGGAGCGTGAAGGACCGGATCGGGCTGCCGATCATCGAGCAAGCTGAGAAAGAGGGGCGCCTCCGCCCCGGCGGCACGATTGTCGAAGGGACGAGCGGGAACACCGGGATCGGGCTCGCCATCGCCGCCGCACTCAAGGGGTACCGCTGCATCTTCACCATGCCCGACAAGATGTCGCAGGAGAAGGTGCGATTGCTGAAAGCGTTCGGCGCCGAGGTCATCATCACCCCCACGGCGGTCCCCCCGGACCACCCCGACAACTACGTCATGATGGCCAAACGGATCGCGAGCGAGACCCCGAACGCGATCCTCGCCAACCAGTTCTACAACCCCGCCAACCCCGCTGCCCACTACGCGACCACCGGCCCCGAGCTGTGGGAGCAGACCGAAGGGCGCATCACGCACTTCGTCGCGTCCGCCGGTACCGGAGGGACGATCACCGGCGTCGGACGCTACCTCAAGGAGCGGAACCCCGCGATCAAGGTCGTCGCCGGGGATCCGCAGGGCTCGATCCTCGCCCCCACGTGGAAGCACGGGAGCAGCGAAAAGATCGACGGCGCGCCGTACAAGGTCGAAGGGATCGGACAGGACAAGATCCCCGGCACGCTCGACCTGGAGGTGATCGACGACTACCGGACCGTCTCCGACAAGGACGCCTTCGCCATGGCGCGCCGTCTCACCCGCGAGGAAGGGCTCTTCGTCGGCGGCTCCTCCGGGCTCATCGCGCACGTCGCGCTCGCCGTGGCCCGCGAGATCGATGACCCCGACGCGTTCGTCGTCACCTTCCTCTGCGACACCGGGGAGCGCTACCTGTCGAAGCTGTACAACGACGAGTGGATGCGCGAGAACCAGCTCCTCGAGCCCGACCGCGTCCGCGTGACCGACCTCCTCGCGATGAAGCCCGCCGAGGGGCCGGCCCTCGTCGCCATCGCCCCCGGCGCGACGGTGCGCCAGGCGCTGCGCCTCATGAGCCTCCACGACGTCTCGCAGCTCCCCGTCATGGAGGACGACGACTGCCTCGGCTCGGTGAGCGAGTCGTCCGTCTCCGCCAAAGCGCTCGAGAACACGAAGCTCCTGGATGCCACCGTGAGCGAGGTGATGGACCCCCCCTTCCCCGTGGTCGAGGCCACGCAGCCGCTCGACGCCGTGGTGAAGCTCCTCAACAAGGCCAACCCCGCGGCGCTCGTCCGCCGCGGCGGGAAGATCGGGGGGATCGTCACACGCTCCGACGTGCTCTACTACCTGATGGCCCGATGACACTGACGCTGTGATGACGGCGGACGGGGAGACGACCACCGGCACCGAGGCCCCCGAGCGCCCCCGAAACGCGGCGGAGGAGCGCGAACGCAAGCAGCGCATCCTCACGCACGGGACCCCGTCGATCACCTCGAGCATCGCGGACGCGGTGGTGATCAAGGACGGCAACGTCTTCTTCCTCACCGCCCCCGACGGCAGGATCCCGGACGGCGAGGGGCACGGCTTCGGCCTCTATTACCACGACTCCCGCTACCTGCGCACGTACGAGCTCCGCCTCGACGACTGCCTCCCCACCGTGCTCGCCGCGAGCGCGGATCTGGGGAACGTCGCCGTCTTCCAGCTCGCCAACCCCGACCTCCGCATGCCCGACGGCCGCTTGATCCCCAAGGAGAGCATCGGGATCAAGTGGACGCGCACCCTCGACGGGGACGGGCCGTCGCTCACCGACGTGCTGGAGCTCCACAACTTCGGCTTCCCCGGCGAGGTCGAGCTCCACCTGTCGCTCGACTTCGCCGCGAAGTTCGAGGACATCTTCGCCGTGCGCGGGCTCTTCCGCGAAGAGCTGGGGCGCGCCCGCCCCCCCGCGTGGAGCGGCAACACGCTCACCCTCGCCTACGACGGCAAGGATGGGCGCGAGCGCACGGTGTCGATCGCGCTCTCCGCCCCGCTCGACGTGCGCGACGGCACGCGCGCCGGCTTCACGGTCCACGTCGCGCGCGGCACGCGCACGACGGTCACCGTCACCGTGCGCATCGCCGAGCATCCCGAGGACGAGGCCCTGCGCGCGCCGCACCACGTGCCGCCCACAGTCCGCACCAGCGGGTTGATCCGCCGCGGCGACGTGTACACCGGGTGGACGAGCGTCCACAGCGACAGCCTCCTCCTCAACGAGGTGATGGAGCGCTCCCTCCGCGACCTCCGCATGCTGCGCAGCAGCATCGACGGCCAGGAGTTCTTCGCCGCGGGGATCCCGTGGTTCGGCACGCTCTTCGGGCGCGACAGTGCGATCACCGCGCTCCAGACGCTCGCCTTCGAGCCGCAGATCGCCGAGCACACCGCGCGCCTGCTCGCCCACTTCCAGGGGCACCGCACCGACGACTGGCGCGACGAGCAGCCGGGGAAGATCCTCCACTCGATCCGCGTCGGCGAGATGGCACGGCTCGGCGAGATCCCGCACACGCCGTACTACGGGTCGGTCGACGCCACGCCGCTCTTCCTCATCCTCATCGGCCGCCACGCCGCGTGGACCGGGGACCTCACCCTCTTCCACGATCTCCGCGACGCGATCGACCTCGCGCTCCACTGGATGGCTACCGACGCCGATGCCGACGGCGACGGCTACATCGAGTACGCGAGCACCTCCGAGCGCGGGCTCATCAACCAGGGGTGGAAGGACTCGGGCGACGCCATCATCGAGAGCGACGGCCGGCTCGCGACCCCGCCGATCGCGCTCGTGGAGGTGCAGGGGTATGCGTACCTCGCACGCCTCCTCATGGCCGATCTCTTCGAGCGCACGGGAGAGACGGAGCGCGCCGAGCAGCTCAGGCGCGACGCAGCGGCGCTGCGCACGCGCTTCAACACCGACTTCTGGCTCGGGGAGAAGCGCTTCTACACCCTCGCGCTCGAGCGCGACGACCGCCCGCTCCACGTCATCACCTCCAACCCCGGCCACGCGCTCTGGACCGGGATCGCCGACGAGGAAAAGGCGCGCGTCGTCGCCACGCGCCTCATGATGCCCGACATGTACAACGGCTGGGGGATTCGCACGCTCTCCTCCGAGGAGCACTGCTACAACCCGGTCGGCTACCACCTGGGCACGGTCTGGCCGCACGACAATTCCATCATCGCGGCCGGCTGCCGCCGCTACGGACTCGACCAGGAAGCGCTGCGCATCTTCACCGGGCTCGCCGAGGCGGCGCTGCACCTCACCGACTATCGGATCCCCGAGCTCTTCGCCGGCTTCTCGCGCCGTGAGTACGCCGAGCCCGTGCACTTCCCCGTCGCCTGCCACCCCCAGGCGTGGGCCGCGGGGAGCATCCCGTACCTGATCGAGACGATCCTCGGCCTCACCCCCGAAGCGTTCGACCAACGCCTCCGCATCGTGCGCCCCATGCTCCCCGAGTTCGTCGACCGGCTCGAGATGCGCGACCTCATCGTCGGTGACGCGCGCGTGGACCTGCGCTTCGAGCGGGCTCGGGACCGCACCATTGCCGTGACCGTCCTCGAGACACGCGGCCCGCTCGAGGTGCTCGTTGAGCCCGGTCCCCCCGTGGAGTCGCTGGGCACGTGAGTGGATTCGTGATGTAGGACGTCGCTCCGGAGGGAGTCCCCGTGCACGCGATCCGAGTTGTCCCCGATCTCCTCGCCGCCGCCGCGCTCACCATCGCCGCGTGCTCCCGCTCCACGACGAGCACCCCGCCGCCCCCCATGACGAGCGGGATCCAGCTCCAACCGGTCGCCACGGGGCTCTCGTCCCCGCTCTACGTCACCTCCCCTCCCGGCGACGAGCGGCTCTTCATCGTCGAGCAAGGGGGCACGATCCGCATCGTCGAGAATGGCGCGCTCCGCCCCACACCGTTCCTCGACCTCTCGGACAGCGTCAGCTCGGGAGGGGAGCGCGGGCTCCTGAGCATGGCGTTTCACCCGAGCTACGCCACCAACGGCTTCTTCTACGTCGACTACACCGACCGCCGCGGCAACACGCGCGTGGTGCGCTACCACGTGAGCGACACGAGCGCCGACGTCGCCGACCCCAACTCGGCGAAGCTCATCCTCACCGTTGCGCAGCCCTTCCCCAACCACAACGGCGGCCTCGTCCTCTTCGGCCTCGACGGAAAGCTCTACATCGGCCTGGGCGACGGCGGGAGCGGCGGGGACCCGCAGGGGAACGGCCAGAACCTCGGCGCGCTCCTCGGAAAGATCCTCCGCGTCGACGTCGATGCCGGCGACCCGTACGCCATCCCCAGCGACAACCCCTTCGTCGGACACGCCGGCGCGCGCGGCGAGATCTGGGCGTACGGCCTCCGCAACCCGTGGCGCTTCGCCTTCGACCGCACCACGCACCAGCTCTACATCGCCGACGTGGGGCAGAACGCGTGGGAGGAGGTCGATGTCGCCCCCGCGGGCACCGGCGGGCAGAACTATGGCTGGAACATCATGGAGGGGAGGCACTGCTACAACGCGTCGTTGTGCGACCAGTCGGGGCTCACGCTCCCCGTCCTCGAGTACGGCCACAGCGACGGGTGCTCGATCACCGGCGGCTACGTGTATCGCGGCACCCTCGCCCCCGTGCTCGCCGGCCAGTACCTGTACTCGGACTACTGCACGGGCTTCCTGCGCAGCTTCACCTTCAGCAACGGCGCCGTGTCGGACGAGCGGAGCTGGGACGTGGGAGACATCGGCAACGTCCTTTCGTTCGGCGAGGACGACGCGGGGGAGGTGTACGTATGCTCAGGAAATGGAACCGTGTACCGGATCGTGGCGAAGTCGTAGAGAGCGCTCACCCGCGAGGTGAGCGCTTCCCGCGAGCGAGCGGAGGGTTGGGCCGGCGTCCGGGTGACCTCCAATGCTGACAAGATACTGTGGTCCCCGAAATTCCCCGTACCAAAATCGTGCGATGCTTGGCGAGATCGCTTCAGACTCAGGATCTGCGAGTGTCGGGCACTGAGCCAGTCCCTCGCTGAGCCCCCTCCCGCTCCACCTCGTCCACCAGCTCCGCCACGAGCTGCAGCGCCTGCATCGGCGTGAGCTGGTTCGGGTCCACCTCGCGCAGCCGCTCCACCACCGGGTGGCCCGCCGCCGCGAACAGCGTGAGCTGCGCACCGCGGTCCGGCGCGCGCGCGCCCGCGCCTCCCCGCGGGCCCTGCACCAGGTGCCCCCCCTCGAGCAGGTGCAGCACCTCCCGCGCCCGCCGCAGCACCGCCTCCGGGAGCCCCGCCAACCGCCCCACCTCGATCCCGTACGACCGGTCCGCTCCCCCGGGCTGCAACGTGTGCAGGAACAGCACCTGGTCCCCGACCTCGCGCACCGCCACATTATAGTTACGACATGCTACTAATTCGTCGGCGAGCTGGGTCAGCTCGTGGTAGTGCGTCGCGAACACCGTCTTGCACCCGATCCGGTCGTGCAGGTGCTCGCTCACCGACCAGGCGATCGAGACGCCGTCGTACGTCGACGTCCCACGCCCGATCTCGTCGAGCAGCACGAGGCTGCGCGCGGTCGCGGTGTGCAGGATCGCGCTCGTCTCCGCCATCTCGACCATGAAGGTCGACTGCCCGCGCACGAGGTTGTCGCTCGCCCCCACGCGCGTGAACACGCGGTCCACGATCCCCACCCGCGCGCGCGACGCGGGGACGAAGCTCCCCATCTGCGCCATGAGCACGATGAGCCCGATCTGCCGCAGGATCGTCGACTTCCCGGCCATGTTCGGCCCGGTGAGGATGATCATGCGCGCGTCCTCGGTGAGGCGGAGGTCGTTCGGGATGAACTTCTCCCGCGCCATCATCCGCTCCACCACGGGGTGCCGCCCGGCCACGATCTCGAGCCCGAACGACTCGTCGATCTCCGGACGCACGTACCCCTCCCGCTCCGCGACTTCTGCCAACGCGGCGAGCACGTCGAGCCGCGCGACGATCCCCGCCACGCGCTGCAGCCGCGCGATCGCCGCGCCGGCGCGCGCACGGAGCGCTTCGAACAGCGCGCGCTCCCGCGCCTCGATCCGCTCCGCGGCGGTGAGCACCTTCTCCTCGTACTCCTTCAGCTCCTGCGTGACGTACCGCTCCTCCCCCGCGAGCGTCTGCCGCCGCTGGTAGTGCGGGGGAACGAGGTGGCGGTTGGCGTTGGTGACGCTGATGAAGTAGCCGAAGACTTTGTTGTAGCCCACCTTGAGCGACGGGATCCCGGTGCGCTCGCGCTCGGTGGCCTGGATGCGTGCGATCGCGTCCTTCCCCCCGCGCTGGAGCGCGCGCAGCTCGTCGAGCTCGGGGTCCACGCCGTCGCGCACCGTCTCCTCCTCGCCGATCGCCACCGGCGGGCGGTCGACGAGCGTGCGCGCGATCTCCTCGCTCAGCTCCGCACACGGGTCCCACGCCGCGAGAAGCGTCGCGATCGCGCCGGTGCCGCCGACGCGCCGCGCGGCGTCCTCCACGGCGGGGAGCCGCGCGAGCGAGGCGCCGAGCGCCGCCAGCTCGCGCGGGGTCGCGCGCCCGGCCGCGGCCTTGCTCGCCAGCCGCTCCACGTCGCGCACGCCGTCGAGCGCGCTCCGGAGCGCGGAGCGCGCGAGCACGTCCCGCGCAAGCGCGTCCACGGCGTCGAGCCGCGCTTCGATCGCGGCGCGCTGGGTGAGCGGCGTGAGGATCCACTGCCGCAGGAGCCGCGCGCCCATGGGGGTCATCGTGCGATCGAGCACGTCGAGCAGCGTCCCCGTCGCGTCCCCCGCGCCGCCGCGCAGCGACTCCACCAGCTCGAGGTTGCGCCGCGTCATCTCGTCGAGCGGCATCGTGCTCCCGGGGCGCTCGACCGTCGGGCGGCCGAGGTGCGGGAGACCGGCCGGCTGCAGCTCGCGGAGGTAGCGCAGCAGCGCGCCCGCGGCGCCGACCGCCGCCGCGTCCCCCGGGCCGAGCCCGAACCCCTCGAGCGACGCGATCCCGAACTGCCGCGTGAGATCGTCGGCCGCAAGCGCGGGGTCGAACTCCCACGCGTCACGCTCCGTCACCAGCGCGTTCTCCTCGCGGAACGCCACCAGGTCGAGCCCGGGGTGCGATGCGTCCTTGGCCACCAACAGCTCGCTCGGCGCGAGCCGCGCGAGCACCGCGGGCGCATCCGCCGGGGTGCTCAGCACCAGCCGCAGCTCCCCGGTCGAGATGTCCGCCGCCGCGATCCCCACCATCCCCGCGGCCGCGTGCACCGCGCAGAGGAAGTTGTTGCGCGCCCGGTCGAGCAGGTCGTCCGCGAACGCGGCGCCGGGGGTGATCGTCTCCACCACCTCCCGCCGCACGATCCCCTTCGCGAGCTTCGGGTCCTCCACCTGCTCGCAGATCGCCACCCGGTACCCCCGGCTCACCAGCCGCCGCAGGTACTCGGTGACCGCTTTGACGGGGACCCCGGCCAGCGGCACCTCGGCGGCCCCGCCGTTGTTGCGAGAGGTGAGCGTGAGACCGAGGACGCGCGAGGCGAGCTCCGCGTCCTCGTAGAACATCTCGTAGAAGTCCCCCATCCGGAAGAACAGGATCGCGTTCTGATGCCGCGCCTTGATCTCCCGGTACTGCTGCATGAGGGGCGTGGCCTCACGGCTCACGGCGATTCCGCCTCGGTCACGAACACCGTCATTTTCTTGGCGCGCATCGCGGCCGCGGCCTTCTCCGCTGCCTCGCGCGTCGCGTAGCGTCCGATGCGCACGCGGTACGGCTTCTGGTTCCCCACCACGCGCGCCTCGTACCCGGCGGCGAGCAGCCGCGCGCGCATCGACTCGGCCGCCTTCCGCGTCGAGTAGGCCGCCACCTGGACCGTGTAGCCGTGCGACGTCACGCCCCCCATCGCACGGCTCGCGGCCGGCGCAGGCGGCGCGCTCTTCGTGGCCGCCGTGGTCACGGTGGCCTTCTGGTCCCCCGCGTTCGCGGCGGTCTGCACGACCGCAGTGGTGTCCACACCCACGCAGCGCTGGTTCAGGTAGTCGATCTGGTTGCGCAGCTCCACCTGCGTGGCGGGGGTGCTGCGCGCCGCGTCGGCCAGACGCGCGCACGCGGCCGGCGCGTTCCCCTGGTCGAACAGCGCCCGCGCCATCCAGAACTCCGCGCGCGCGCGCGACGGGCTGTCGGGGTGCTCGATCACCACGCGCTGGAGGTGCGCGAGCGCCTGCGCGTTGTCGCCGCGCGTCATCTCGAGCTGCGCGAGCCGCATGAGCGCATCGTCGCTCCGCGGCGCCAGGGGGTACTCGATGATGATCTTCCGCAGATCGCGCTCCGCATCCGCCGCGGTCGCGGCGACGACGGCGTGCCAGTACAGCGCCTCCGCGTAGCGCGGGGTCCCCGGCGTCGCGGCATCGAGCTGCGCCTGCACGAGCGCGCGCCCGGAGTCGGCCTTCCCCTCCGCCACGAGCCGCTGCGCGCGGAGGAAGATGCTGTCGTCGGTCGCGGTGCCGGAGGGCTGCTGCGCCCGCGCCGCCGCGGGAACGAGCCCGAGCGCGAGTGCCGAGACGAGTGCAACGAAAACGGTTTTCATGGCTGCACGAACGCGAAGCGAGGAATGAGAGCGGAGACCGTCAGGCGCCGGCGCCGACCGCGCGCCGCGCCTCGTGAGGCGCCCCCGCACAGAGCGCGAGCACGAGGGTCTCCAGGATCTGCTGGTCCGACGAGAGCCGCGTCTCCTTGAGCGCGATGTCCGCCGCGAGGAGCGCGTCCAGCGCCGCGTCGAGCGCGGGGCGGTCCCACCGGTCTACCGCGGCGCTCCACGCCTTCACCGCGTCACCCCACGGCCGCCCGGTGTACACCCCACCCGCGCTCTTCAACAGACCAAGATACTCTCCCTCGAGC
>JADGGM010000069.1 GCA_019689955.1 Gemmatimonadaceae bacterium | reverse complement strand
GGCGTCGCGGGGGAAAGCACGAGCGGTGGCGCGGCCCACGGCACCGAGGCCGGGAGGGGGGACGCATTCTCCATCACGGCGCGCAGCGTCGCCTCGTCCGTCTGCTGATAGCACTTCATGAGCGTGGCCACGTCCCGCCAGCCGCCCGCGTCCGCGACAGCCTTGATCGGGAAATGCATACGCTCGCTGGCCCACTGCCGACGGTACGGGTGCCACAGGCCCCCCTTCAGCTTGGGCAGCCCAGCCCGCCGCTCGGCGTCCCGTAGCCATCGGGTCAGCATGTCGCCGGGGATGTGCCCGCTCGGGTGACGCTTGCTGGGGAACATGAAGCCGCTCGCGCTTCCGAGGCGCGGCTGAAACTGCCGCAGCTCGCGCATCACGGCCTCCGGCATTGGCGTGACCCACTCGACGCGCTTCTTGTCATACTCGGCGCGCCAGGTGATCTCGTTTTGCACAAAGTCACAGTCTTCCCATCGCACGCCGGCGATTGCGCCGCGCCGCCGTCCGGTGTGACGTGCCAGAAACAGGGCCAGCTCCAGTCGAACCCAACGCATTCGATACCGCGGTCGCGTCTCG
Organism: Gemmatimonadaceae bacterium; assembly: GCA_019689955.1. GTDB lineage: Bacteria > Gemmatimonadota > Gemmatimonadetes > Gemmatimonadales > Gemmatimonadaceae > JADGGM01. Next base: position 8,868 of record JADGGM010000069.1, on the reverse strand, counting down.
CCGGCCGCGAGCTGCTGGATCGCGGCTCGCGTCGCCTGATACCGTGCCTCTGAACTCACCGGTCGCCGTGGGCTCCGCTCTCGTGCGAACTGCAGGCCGTCGAGTGGATCGGTGTCGAGCCACCGCGCACCGGTCGGCGTGTATACCGTGCGTGCCCACCGTAGCATCGTGCGCAACGTGACGAGGTCGCGATGCACGGCGGTCTGTCGCATGGGTCGCGTGACCTTGACCTCAGGCTTGCTCCGGTCGCCACGCCGATCGGCGCCACTCGCGTGATACCGAATCCCTCCGGTCCGACGTCGTTGGGCGTAGTGGGCGAGATCGCGGGGCGACAAGGTCCGTACGTCGCGGGTTCTCCCGAACACGGCCATCAAAAGCCGGATGCTCTTCGCCGCGTCGGCCCGCGTTTGCGGCTCATTGTCCAGAAACGCCTCACATTCGCGCGCGTAGCGCTCCCATAACACCTCAAGCGTGATCGCCGTCGCGTCGGACGGTGACGCCGCCACGGCCGGGGCGATGACGGGTCCGCCCGGCCTCTGTGCAGGCGGCCCCTGGAGCAACACGGCGAGGAGCTGCCGCGCGAGCCGCTCGGCCTCGGCGCGCTCCGTCGTGCTGAGCGCTCGTCGGCTACACCCATTCGTGCCGGGCACGTACACCGCCCGATAAAACACTCCTCCCTTTCGCTTTTGAAACAGCCGGACGCGGTACCCTCGTTCACCGAGGGTGCGCGCCCACGTTCCATCTTCCACCTGGTGCCACTCAGAGCGTTTCGGCCGATGAGTCGCCATTGGCGAATTCTCCAGGCCGACTTCCGAGTCTGAGCGACCGGGCGTCCGCATCCGGATCATAGCCCGTCCGGGCGCGGGCGACAACATCGATTCGACGCGGGAGATCCGCGGCGCGAATGCGCGGCGCGCCACGGCGTCCGGCATTCGGCAGCTTGCCGAGGCGAATGAGCCGGGCGAGATGGTCGACGGAGTAGCCGGACCGCAGCGCGGCTTCCGCGAGCGTCAGCACCTCATCGGCGATCGTGCGGAGCAGATGCTCGAGCTCCTCAGCCGCGAGCTCGAAGGAACGCGCCTGGGCATCGGCGGCGACCAGGCGCAGCTGGTCCGCGCGCGCGCGCCACATGGCCGCAAGCGTCTCCAGCGATAGGCTCGGAGAACCACGACTGACTGCCCCGCCCTTGCTGCGCACGGGTCCGCCATCCCGACCCGACTCACCGCGGTCGCGGACCCGTCGTCGCATTGGCGACGCGAGCTGGCCTCGAACGGAGCGAGCGGGAACTCACGGGACCTCCGGCATCGACCTGACCCACACCGGCTTCAGCGCGGATAGGAACTGGCGTGTCGATACGGGGCCGAAGTAGCGTGAGTCGAACGAGCGTGTGCTGTACGGCGACCAGAGCCAGACCTCGTCGCGCCGGAGCACGTACGTACGGTACGGGGCTGGCGTGAGCGGGCGGCCAGCCGTATCGCGAGCGCGAGGTCGTGTGTTGGGCACGCGGCGGCCCGCGATGTGGGCTCCACTCGTATCGAACACGACCGTATCGCCACCGGCCGCCAGCACGATCTTCCCTACGGGCTCCGCGTCGCCGGGACACGGCCCTGGGCCGACGTAGTGCCGCGTGCGCGCGAGGCGCGCCGCAGCGAGCGGAAGGCACCACATGCCGATGGTCCCGCGGGTTGGTGGTCCGGACATCGTGCGGTAGATCCCGCGGGGCAGACTCCCGGTGTGCTGCACTCGATAACCACTGTACTGGACGGCAAGTGCGACGCCCACCGGCGTCACCAGGGCGACGGTCATCGGAGCGAAACGATGGATGGCACGCCGCCGACCCTCCGGTGCGCGCAGGCGAAGGCGATGTCCGTTATGGGGCATAGGACACTCCGTTGGCGCGTTGACGCAGGCTGCTGCCTTCAGCGCCGTCATGCATGGGGTTGGGAGCGGCAAGCCCCGCGAACTCGGGATCGGTCCGATAGTCGAGCGTGCGCGCACGGATCGGGGAACGCCCGCGGAGGAAGAGGAGCTGCTCCCCTGCGGGGAGGCGCATCACCTCGTCGGGGGTGAGCAGACGTCGCCCTTTCTCCGCCGTGGTGCTGGCAGCCGACCGCTGGCGTGTTGAGGTGCGGCCGCGGCTGATCCCCGCCGACTGGTTCTCGCTCTCGACGAAGATTGTCCGCTCCCCCAACCGCTCGGAGAGGTGCTTGGCCGTGAACAGATCGTTCACGCCGAACGCCTGCAGGACGTGCACGTTCCCCTCGAACGTTTCCCACTTGTCGCGGTAGATCGCCTTGAGCTGGGAGAGGTCTTGCAGAAAGAGCCAGAAGCTCGCGCCGTAGCCACCGACGAGGGCAATGGTGTCCTCCACGGGACGCATGCGGCCCAGCTGGGCGAACTCGTCGAGCACGAAGAGGACGCGGTGCCGCGGTAGTCCCCGCGTGCGCGTGATCGCGAGGAGACTGGACGCGATCATGATGCGGAGCCAGCGCTGGTACGTGCTCATGCGCTCCGCCGGAAGGATGAGATAGAGGCTCATCGGCGTCGTCTTGAGCGCGTCGAGCGTGAAGGGGATGCCCGCCGTCGCGAGGACCTTGGCCATGCGCGGCGAATCGAGAAAATGCGTGTGGCTCTGCGCCGTGCTCACGACGCCCGAGCGCTCTTTGTCCGCCTTCTGCAGCTGCCGCGACGCGGCCCGCGCGATGAACGTCCCGGCGGTTGTGCGGTCATTGGCGTAGCTCTGCATCCGCTCGAGGAGCTTCGCGAACTCCGATTCCGGCGCGGTCAAGAGCTTCCGGACCTCGGTGAGAGTCGGCGGGGTCCCCTCTTTGGGCGCGGCGACGACGGCGTACAGGATGAGCCCGGCCAAGAGCGCCCGCGCCTCGGTGTCCCAGAAGGCGATCTCGCTCGCCGCATCGGCGCACCAGGCATCGGTGAGCACGAGCATCTCGGCGAAGAGCATGGCGTCGTCGATCGCGTCGTCGCGGTCTGGGTCGATCGCGGACAAGGTCCGCGCCCGTGCCCCATTCGGCGGAGCCGCGGGAAATGGACGGTGTACGCGGCGCTGGCCGCGGCCGCGCGAGAAGAGCAATGACCGCGGCGGCGACCCAGCTCACCCCCGCGAGGCGAACGGCGGGACGGAGGGCGGCCGCGAGCAGGGGGACGCGGCGCGCGCGGAGCGCCCAGCCAAGGAGGGCCGTCGGGGGATACAGCGGCGCGAGACTCGCCGCCGCCGCCCCGAGCGCGGCGAGCAGCAGGACGAGTGCCGCGAGCAGGGCCGGGCGACGCCCGCGCGACCGCAGCGCGACACCTATGGCGACGACCGCGAACAGTGCCGCGGCGATGCGCCACACGAGCCGTAGCACCGGTGAGGCCGCGTAGAGCGGTGGTCCAAGGACGCGAACATTGTCGACGCGGAACGCGACGGACTCCGTACCGAGCCACAGTGCCAACGCAGCACAGGCGACCAGCGTCAGCACCGCTGGGACGGTGGACGGGAGCACATCGCTGGGCGATGCGGTGGGACCGTGTAGCACGTCGCGCATCCGTCGGGACCGTCACCGGTGGGCGAGGTACGGGCCCGGGAAGGTCAGGTCCGTGCGGAGGAACACCCCAAACGCCGTCCCCGGCCGAATGCGGATCGTGGGGGCGACATCGAGGTTGCGGCGCAGCATCTCGGTCGCGGCCTGCGCGAGCTGCTGTCCCACGGCGCCGGCGGCGATCTCGCCCGTCGACGGCGCATAACCGAATGGCGTGTACGTGCCACGAGGCTGGGAGAGTTGGACGCCGGCGCTGATGAGCGAGAGGAGCGCCGTCGTGCCGAAGACCGCCGCAGTATGGCGGTCCACCTGGTCGTGGACGCCGGCTGCGCCGGCTACATCCTTCGTTTCGAGCGCCGGGAGCGTGATGCTCCGCCCGTCCGGGAAGATGAGGCGGTGCCAGGAGACGAGGAGGCGGTCCTGGCCCACGGTTACGCGGTTGGCGTAGCTCCCGAGGAGCTTCGAGCCCTTCGGGATGAGGATGTGCTGCTCCCCCTCGCTGTCCCAGACATCGCGGGCGATTTGGGCGAGGACGTCGCCCGGCAGATCGCTGTCGATCTCCGTGATGAGCGTTGCCGGGAGTACCGTGCCCGCCTGCAATGCATAGGGGCCCGGCGCCGGGAGCACGGAGGTATGCACGACGGGGGCCAGGTGTTCGCGGTCCGTGACATCTGTCGGCATGTTGGGACGACGAAGCACGAGGCTGCCCGAATCGAACGGTGTCATTGGGCCTGACGTGACCAGTGAGTCGGGAGGCGCACTGGTGACCTCGGCGACCGATGGTGCGCGCGTGGACTGGTTGTCTGCTGCGATGAGGGGCGCATCCAACGCGGCGCGTGCATCAGCATCGGGATTGGCGGCAATCGCTGGCCAGGTACCGCGGGCCGGCCGCTCCGTCGGAATCGGTGCTGCCGGTGGAAGCATCAGCGTGGAGTCGGCGCGGTGGGCCGCTGCGCCGGTATCCGTCAGGCTTGGCGCACTCGTGGCCGGTGCGCGCGGCGGCCGGTCGAGGAACGTTGGCGGCGCAGGCTCGGGAGTCGCATTCGGCTGCGGTGGGGTGGTCTGCCGCGTCGGTTGGACGAAGATCACCGCGGCCAAGACCAACACCCCGAGGATCACGGCGACGATCGTGAGCGCGTTGCGGTCGAGGCGTTCGACGATCGGGAGCGGCGGGCGCTTCGGGACGCCAGACGGGCGCGGACGTCTGTCGTCGAGGTCGCGGGGGTCAGGGTCAGGACTCATGGCGTTCTCCTCACCGGCGTGTGGCCAGAGCCACGGTTCTCGATCACGAGCTCCTGCCGCGTCCCGCCGTCATCCAGCACGAGCACGGCGCGGTGGAAGGTGCGATCGGTAATGAGCAGGGAGTCGCGGACGACGTAGTTGAGGAGCGTGCGCGTCCCGTCGTCACCGACGACGTAGAGCACGGGCAGCGCCTCGTGCGCGGCCTCCGGCGGCAACACGATCACGGCATGCGCGCCATCGTCATACATGGCCGCAGGGCGCCAGGGGAAGCGAATCGGCGCATGCCCGAAGAGCAGATGACGGTGGCGCACGATCCGATAGTCGGTGTTCGTGCGTTCGGGCGCGGGGGCCGGGTCCGCGATGGCAGGTACGGACGGCGCGACGGGCGGTGCTCCCAAGCGCGTCGCCGTGTCCGCCATCGCCGTACTGCGCGACAGCACGGACTCGTCGGGATAGCTGAATCGGAGGTGCCGCTCCGCCGCCGAATGCGCGGTGCTGTCGTGCCCGGGGCAGGGCGGTGACGTGAGGAGCACGTCGTAGATGCGACGATCAGTCGGGATCACAAGATTTGTCGTAATCGCACACCGCTTGGGCTTGATCGCGATGAGCGTCGTGGTCCCCTGCGGGCCGGCCTTGGTCGTCCGAATGATCCACCGCGCCTGATCGCCCGCGAGCGGGGCATCGGCCACGACCTCGCCGGGCTCGAGTTCCACCACGCAGACGCGCAGCACCGCGCAGGTGAGCACCGCGTCCACGCGGCCGAATGGCACGACGGTGGCCGCACTCGCTACGGTCGCACCGGGATTCGCTCGCCATTCGGCCGCGGGAGCCGTTGCAAGCGAGTCGTGGCTCGCGACGAAGAGGGACTCGGGCAGCGGTGCGTTCTGCGCAGACGCGGTGTGCATTGCGAGGAGCGTGGCGAACGCCAGCGTGACGCCGTGAGAGCGAGTCGAATGCCTCATGGGGCGATCCCTCCGGCCGACGCCGTCGACGTGGCGTCGCGCTGGCGCTGGGCGAGCTGCGTCCAGTTGATCGCGGTCACGTAGCGGCCGAGCGGGTTGATCGTGATGCGTTCGGTCGTCGTCGGCGGAACGACGCGCGTGGCGAAGTACCCCTCCCACGCACTCTCGCTCGCTGTCCCCGTCGCGCCGCGCGGGAGCGCGCGCTCGGTCCACGTCACCTTCCACGTGTGCGACCCGAGGACCGGCAGCACACTCGTCACCTCGACGAGCCGCGTCAGCGTCTTCCCGAGAAGCCGCGGATCGTTGGTCGGATCGGCGAAGTAGTCGTTGAGCCACGCTGCGGCGTTGCGGTCCACGAAGGCGTACGCCCGCTCGACGAGTGCACCTTGGGCGATAGGGTCGGCGAGCACCGTGCGTACGTCGCGGACGGAGCCGGCGAGCTGGCTCGTAATCACGCGCTGGTCGATTTTGGCGAGCCGCTCCGCGGGCCCAAGCGACGGCGCACGCCCCAATCGGTCGACCTCGACCACGTAGGGGGTGATCCGCGCCTCGGTCGCGAGCGTGGTGAGCGTCGCGGCAAGGACAAGCGCGACGGCGGTGGTGCCGAAGGCGACGAGCTGCCAGTTTCGCTTCCCTTTGGCCAGATCGCTAAACACAGAGGTGAGCTCCGCCCGGCCGCGGAGGTGCGGCAGATCGCCGGGCGGCAGGGTCGCCGACCCCGAGTCGGGTGAGGGCGGCGCGGTCGTGCGGCGGCGAGGTGTGAGACGTGGGGACATGGGCGCGATCCTCAGAGGCTCCGCAGTGCGGCGGCGAGCCCGAATCCGGAGCTTCCGGCGATCCGGCTCGCCATCGTGCGCGGGATGATCACGATGATCGCCGCGAAGGTGACGGCGATGGACAGTACCTCCGCCATCTGCTCCGGAGTCGTCGCGGGCGGGAGTGCGGCGATTTGCGACGTGATGAGCGACGTCCCGAGCCCCAGGAGGAGGTAGAGGAAGAACAGGCGGATGCCGATGTAGAAGAGGAAGCCGAGGTAGTTCTCCGCGAACGCCGCGGTCGCCCGGAAGGCGCCGAGTCCCAAGAACAGCACGCCGCCGGCGAGCGCGACGTAGGCCTCGACCCAGGTGAGCATGACTATGACGGCGACGAGGAGGAACGAGAGGAGGATCACGAGGACCGTCGCGACGGCGAACAACGCAGTGGCGATCGACCCGAAGCTGAAGGGGAGCCCGCTCAGGTCGATCTTGTGGAGCGCGAGGTTGAGCCCCAAGTCGACGATCCCCGAGGGGCCGATCGTGAAGGCGCTTCCGCTTCCGATTTCCCCGGCCCGGGCAAAGCCGTTGACGATGGGCGGGAGCCAGGTGCCGGCACTCGTGATCAGCAGGAGCACGACGGCGAGCATGATGAACTTTAGGAGGAAGCGCGCGGCGATCTCGTCGGGCGACTCGCGCCGGAGCGCGTACCACAGCCCGCTCACCGCGATCTCGAGCGTCGCGAGCAGGACAAAGAGTCGCCGCGCGATCGCAGAGAGGGGCCCGAGCCACTGCCGTGCCGTGACGCGATACGCGTCTTGCGTCCGGTCGAGGATCTGGCCGTGGGCGCCCGGTGCGGCGACCATGGCGAGAACCATGGCGACGACGACAAGCGCCACGCCCCATTGCGCGAGGCGCCACACGAGGCGCCACGCGAGGTGGCGGCCGAGCCGCCACGGCACCCACGAGAGCGCGATCACGGGAGCCGTCCAGGCGCGTGGAGTGAGCGCCGGGCAGAGTCCCCGATCGCGCGGAAAACGCTGTCGGCGTGCGCGGCGTCCCGTTCCGCCTTGCGATTCGCCAGGACGGGCTCGCAGTTCGGATGATCGATCGCCCGGGTCGGCGTGCAGTACGCGAGGGCGCGGGTCCAGACCGCCGAGTGGAGGCGCCGCTGTTCGGCCCAGTATGGCCCCTCGTAGCGCGAGGAGCGCACGGGTACCGAGAGTGCGGCGATCGGGTCGTCACCGTTGGCGACCGCCTCGGGCTTTGGCGCGCACGACAGACCGATTACCGCGAGCGCCGCCAGCAGGGTGATGCGACGGACCGCGCTCATGGCACGAACCCCACGGCGTCGACGCGCATGTCCTTCGCTCGGACCGGGGGGGGCCCGCCAGGGCGCCAGAAGGCCTGCGCCGCGGCTGCCGCCTCGAGGTCGCGGTTCGTTTGGTTGGCGAGGAACACGGTCTCTGCGTTCGCTTGTGCCGCGAGCTGCTGCCGAAGGAGGGTCAGCTCCTCGGCCGTGTGGATACCGACGGCGTTCTCCAACTCCGCGGCCCGCTGCGCGCTCGTGATGCTTCCCACCTGTGCCTTCATTGTGGCAAGGCTCGATGTGGCGACAGCAAACTGCTGCGCCGAGGCACGGGCCGCCGCGAGCGCGCCGGCGATCGTGGCCAACGTCCGCTCGTCCTGCGTGCGGAGATCGGTGGCGATCGTCGCACTGACGTGGTTCCCGGGGAAGGTCCGGCGGAACTCCGCGTCGAGCGTCGCGAGGCTGTAGGAGAGGGCTTGCCCTTGGCGGGTCAGCTGGTCGATCTGGGCGAGCGTTCCCACGACGCTCCGCCAGGCGGGATACTGGAGCTTCTTGGTGGCGTCGAGCTGTGCCTGGAGCTGCTGCCGCGCGATCGCGATGTGCTGCAGCTGCTGGTTGAGTTGCGTGACGAGCTTCCCGACCGCGGTCGGATCGAACACGATCGAAGGCCCGAGTCCGAGCCCGAACTGCGCGCGCGCCGGGGCGGGGGTCGCGAGCGCGAGACTAACGAGCACGGCGGCGAGCGCGATGGCGGGGCGCGGGCGACGTGCACGTTCACAGGGTGTACCGTTCATCCGTGACATGGAGCGCATCCTCCGGTGAGGGTGACGTGCGGGGAGTCCGTATGGGGGATGCCTCGCCGGCGGCGTCGTCCGGCGGGGCGACGCACGCGTCGGTGGGGCGGGCGAGGCCCAGGCGGTCGAGCCAGGCGGCAGGCCAGTCGTCGCCGTGCGTGGCGATGAGCGCTTCGACCGCGGGGCGCATGGCATCGAGCGTCATACCCGGGGGCGCACCGAGGAACGCCAGGGCGATCGGCCCGACATCGAGGGTGATGAGCCGTCGGC
>JADGGM010000068.1 GCA_019689955.1 Gemmatimonadaceae bacterium | reverse complement strand
GGGGTCATCCCTGCAGGATCGGGAGCCCGACGCGCTCGCGCACCACGGGCTCCTCGTACAGCAGGTCGGAGAGGCGCACCCCCTCGAGCACGTCGTCGATCTTCTGCTGCAGGAGCAGCCAGACCGGGCGAATGCTACAGGTGTGGGAGGCCGCGCACCGCTCGTCGTCGACCGGGTGCGAGACGCAGTGGAGGTCGAACGTCGTCAGCTCGGAGGCACTGATCACGGCGCGCACCGAGATCTCTTCCGGGGCTCGCGCGAGCAGGTACCCCCCGCGCGCGCCGCGGACGCTCCGCACGATGTCGGCCCGGCGGAGCCGGAGGAGGATTTGCTCCACGTAGTCGGCCGGGAGGCGCTCGCGGGTCGCGATGTCGCGGCCCGTGACGGGCCCCTCGGCGGCTCGCTTGGCGAGGTGCAGGGCGCAGATGAGGCCGTACTCCGCCCACGTCGTGATGCGCATGGATGGAGGATAGGATGGAACCAGGGAATGAACAAGGGGCGGCCGTGGCCGCCCCTGGTACGACGCATCCCTGCCCCGTCCCGGCGGCTCACCCCCCGGAGACGGCCCCCGCGCCGGGGACGCCGATCTCGGTCATGCGACGCAGGTCGAGCACCTCGTCGATCTGGTCCTCGGGGAGGACGTGCTCGCGGTGCACCAGCTCGCGGATGAGCGTGTTCTCCTTGACCGACTTCTTGCTCAGCTCCGCGGCGCGCGCGTAGCCGATCTGCGGCGCGAGTGCCGTGGCGAGCGCGGCGGAGCGTTCCACCCAGTATTCGCACTGCGCACGGTTCGCCTCGAGCCCGCGCACGCACCGCTCCGAGAGCGAGGTGGCCGCGCTGGTGAGGATGATCATCGACTGAAGCAGGTTGTACCCGATCACGGGCATCATCACGTTCAGCTCCAGTTGCCCGTGCTCGGCCGCGATCGCGACGCAGGTGTCGTTGCCGATCACCTGGAAGCAGACCTGGTTCACCATCTCCGGGATCGACGGGTTCACCTTCCCCGGCATGATCGACGAGCCCGGCTGCACGGCCGGGAGGCGGATCTCGTCGAGCCCGGTGCGCGGGCCCGAAGCGAGGAGGCGGAGGTCGCTCGCGATCTTGCTCAGGTCCACCGCCAGCGTGCGGAGCTGCGCGCTGAGCGCGGCCGCGTCCCCCATGCTCTGCATGAGCTGGATGCGGTCCTCCCCCGCGCGGAGCGAGAGCCCGGTGATCTGCTGGAGGTGCTTCACCATGAGCGCGGGGTATTGCGGCTCGACGTTCACCCCGGTGCCGACCGCGCTCCCGCCGATGCCGAGGTCGCGGAGGTAATCGGCGGTCTGCACCACGCGGCGGAGCGCGCGGTCGAGCGTGCGGCCGTAGGCGCGGAGCTCCTGCCCGAGCCGGATGGGCATGGCGTCCTGCAGGTGCGTGCGGCCGCTCTTGATGACGTCGTCGAACTCGCGCCCCTTCTCGAGGAAGCGGTCGCGGAGCCGCGCGAACGCCGCCTCGAAGTCGCCGAGGAGCGCGAGCGCGGCGAGGCGGATCGCGGTGGGGATCACGTCGTTCGTCGACTGCGCCATGTTGACGTGATCGTTCGGGTGCACCGGCGCGTACGCGCCGCGCGCCGCGCCGAGGAGCTCGTTGGCGCGGTTCGCGAGCACCTCGTTCACGTTCATGTTGTGCGACGTCCCCGCCCCCGCCTGGTACACGTCGACCACGAAGTGCTCGCGGTGCTGCCCCGCGAGCACCTCATCGGCCGCGCGCACGATCGCGTCGGCGAGCGTGCGGTCGAGGCGCCCGGTCTCCGCGTGCGTGAGCGCGGCGGCCTTCTTGATCCACACCGTCGCGGTGACGAAGATCGGGAGCGGGCGGAGCCCGCTGATCGGGAAGTTCTGCGTGGCGCGCATCGTCTGCACGCCATAGAGTGCACTGGCCGGAACGGCAAGCTCGCCGAGAGGGTCCTTCTCGATGCGAGTCGAATCAGACATGCGGTCGTGTCCTCGAAGCTGGTCGGTGTGAAGCGGGTCCTTCAGGTCCGGCGCTCGCTCGGGCGCTCACGGGAACGTGAGCTTGCGCCGGTGGAGCTGGGAGAGGACGATGAGCCCGGAATTCTGTCCGTTGTCGATCGTCGTCTCCCAGCGGTAGGAATCGACGAAGCGCGATCCCGGCTGCGCCGCCTTCCACTCCGCCGCCAGCGACGCGGGGACGACGCCCTCGCCGTCGTCGGTCCAGGAGCAGAAGATCTCCCTGTCGGCGACGGCGTGCTGCGCGCTGGAAGCATACTTGAGCTCCACGACCATCGCCGAGCCCCCGCCCATGGGGGACGTCCACGTGATGCGCAGACTGTCGGCGGGGAGCGTGTCGATGGGCCCGAGATCGTACGCGGTCACCGTGGTAGTCGTGATCGACGACTGCGGGAAGCCGTTCGGCGCCCCGGGCACGCTGAGGGTGACGTGCGATCCCGGAGCGATGTGGAGCAGCGGGTGGCCCGGCACCTCGTAGGTGATGAGGCCGGAGATCGCGGTGTCCGGCGTGAGGCTGAGCGTCCCATCCGGATAATTGAACGACACCGAGGGCCCCGCGTCCACGTGCTCCAACCCACGGGGGCCTGTGGTATCGGTCGGGATGGCGCCCGCCTGGCACGTATCGACCACGAAGTTGCTGTTGGGGATCTGGACGGTACCGTTGGTCCCGACCTGGTCGAAGAAGATCGCCCTGGGCGAGGTCACGTAGCCCGTGTCCTGGAACTGAAGCGCATCGAGGGTGAGCAGGCCGATCAGGTGCGTGGTCGGCAGGTCGGTGGAGAGGCTGCAGCCCGCGACGGCGGTCAGCGCAGCGAACCCGGCGAGGATCAACGGACGTGTCTGACGCATGGGGTGTTCTCCTGGACGGCTCGGGGAGCTGCCCGGGTGGGCGGCGTCTCCGCGGAGCGGTTGAAGTCGTCGAGCGGCGCCGTGGTGCTCGTGCTGTCGGTAATCTGCGCGGCGGAGCACGGTCGTGCCAGCGCGGGGGTGCTCAGCTTCGCGCCACGGTGGACGGGGCGAGCACCCGGGAGGCTGCCACGAGCGCCACGATCGCGAGCAACATGGCGAGGGCGAGCGTCAGCACCGACAACCCGTGCAACCGTCCGAAGGTCACACGCGCCGGGTCCCCCGGCGGGAGCGCGTCGAGCGTGGTCCCGATCGACGCCCGAAGGCGCTCGATGCGCGTTCCGATCACCCCCTGCCCGATGGCGCAGAAGAGGGCGATCCCGAGCTCCGCGGCGATGCGCACGGCGCGCCCCCAGGCGGCCGCGGGCTCGCGCATGGTGAGCGCGGCGGTGAGCACACCAACCACGATCCCGGCGACGAAGATCACCGGGAGGGTGCGTCCGACCAGCGCGCCGGCGAGGGCGCGCGTGGGGAGCACGCGAAAGGCGGCTTGCGCGACGGCGGTCGAGAAGTAGATCGCCGCGCCGAGCCACGCGGCGAGAAGGACGATGGTCGCGAGGGTGCTCCCGGCGTGCGCCATCGGGGCGCGGTCGCCGGCGAGGGGTGGTGTGGTCATGCGCCTCCTGCGATGCGCGCGATGCCGTTGAGGAAGGGGTTGTGCCGCCGCTCGGCGCCGACGGTGGTCGCCGGTCCGTGCCCGGGGTAGACGACGACCTCGTCGCCGAGCGCAGCGATGCGGTCGAGCGAGCGCGCGAGCGCCGCGCCGCTCGAGAGGGGGAGATCAGTGCGCCCCACCGAGCCCGCGAAGAGGCAGTCGCCCACGAAGGCGACGCCGTGACCGTGGATCACCACGTGCCCCGGCGCGTGCCCGGGCGCATGCATCACCGAGAAGTCGAGCGTCCCCACGCGGAGCACGTCGCCGTCGGCGAGCGCGCGGTCCGGAGGGGGCGGGGGCTCCACGTCGAGCCCGAACATCGCCCCCTGCTGCACGGCCGTTGCGTAGAGCGGCGCGTCGGCCGGGTGCAGGTAGACCGGGACGTCGTGCGCCCGCTTGAGCGCGGCGATGGCGCCCACGTGGTCCACGTGCGCGTGCGTCAGCCAGATCGCCTCGAGCGTCGCGCCGGAGGCGGCGAGCGCACGCTCCAGCCGCGGCGCCTCGGCCCCGGGATCGATGAGCACCGCGCGGCGCGCGGCGTCATCGATCAACAGATACGTGTTCTCCTGCAGCGCGCCGACGACGATCGTCTCGACTCTCACACCGTGTACCCGCCGACCCCGTGCAGCTCGGGCGCCTGTCCGTGCCGCAACGCGGTGAGATACTTCTCCGCGGCGATCGCGGCCGTCGTCGCGTCCCCCACGGCGGTGGTCACCTGCCGCGTGAGCTGCGAGCGCACGTCCCCGGCCACGAAGAGCCCGCGGATGGACGACTGCATGTTCGCGTCCGTGATGATGTAGCCCCCCTCGTCGTGCTCGAGGTGCTCCTCCACCACCCCGGTGTTCGGCCGGAAGCCGATGAAGATGAACACCCCCGTCACCGCGAGGTCGCGCTGCGCGTCGGTGTTCACGTCGCGGAGCACGAGCTTGTTGACGAGCTGCCGCTCGTCCCCCTCGATGCGGTCGACGACGGTGTTCCAGAGCACCTCGATCTTCGGGTTCTCGAAGACGCGCTTCTGGATGATCTTGGAGGCGCGGAAGGTGTCGCGGCGGTGGATGAGGTACACCTTCTCGGCGTAGCGCGTGAGGAAGTCCGCTTCCTCGCACGCCGCGTCGCCGCCGCCGACCACGGCGATCGTGTGCCCCTTGAAGAACGCACCGTCGCAGATCGCGCAGTACGAGACCCCCTTCCCCGCGTACTCCTGCTCCCCCGGGACGCCGAGCTTCACCGGCGTGCCGCCCGCCGTGAGGATGACCACCGGGGAGCGATACACGTCGCCGGCGTCGGTGATGGTCTCGAAGGTGCCGTCGGGGGTGCGGCGCACGGTCTCGACCATGGCGCCGGTGATGATCTCCGCGCCGAACTTCCGCGCGTGGCTCTCGAACTTCTGCGCGAGCTCCCACCCCTCAATGTGCTCGAAGCCGGGGTAGTCCTCGATGGTCTCGGTGTTGAGCAGCTCGCCGCCCGGGGCGCCGCGCTCGAGCACCGCGGTCTTGAGCATGGACCGCCCCGCGTACATGCCGGCGGTGAGCCCGGCGGGCCCCGCGCCCACGATCACCACGTCATACTCGTAGCTCTGTCCCACGCGTCGTTCCCCAAAAAGTGGTTTCGCTGCGGCTTCGGCACCCTGCCCCCGCCCGCCGGCGGCGGGCGCGCGGTCCGCTGTAATCTCGCGCGTCCGGGCCCCGAATTGAACCGCGCTACGGGCCGACGCCGAGCATGTCGAGCGCGCCGTGGCAGTGGGAGACGGTCCCCACGAGCACCTCGGCGGGGCCCCGAGCCCCCGCGGCGGCCACGAGGCGGTCGGCCGCGAGCACTTCGCTCGTGTCGAACATGCCGACGCCGTACGCGCGGTGCCTGCAGTGAAAGATGACCGGCCCCACAAGGTTCCGCCCACGCCCCCGCTCGGCCGCGACATACGCCCGGACCGCCGGGGGGAGGCTCCAGGTGCGCGGCCCACGGATCACCGGGCAGGTGGGGGGCTCGACGCAGTTGATCGGACACATCCATTCGGCGAAGCTCACGTAGTGCGTCCCATCAGGCGCCGCGCGCTGCCACGGCACCGACGGCTCGTTCGCCAGGGGGCGCGTCTCGACGAGACGCCCGGGCCACCGCGTTCGGGCGCGCGCCAGGAGCCACTCGTACATGAGGTGCGGCATGAGAGGGGACGGGACGATCGCATCGCCCGGCGCCCCCTCCCCCTCGGCGCGCGTCGCAGCCTCGTCCAGATACGTCGCGAAGAACGGCGCCCACTCCTGGACCACCAGCTCGGGGCGGAGCGCATCACTCACCGGGTCGCCCCCCGGAGCCCCGCTCAGCGACCGCCCCACGCGACACTCCGGGTCGCGGTCCACGACGACGAGCCGTTTGCAGGCGATCGCCCCCGCCGCCGCCGCGCGCCCGAGCTGGCGGACGTAGTACGATCCGTAGCAACCGCCGCCGACGACGATGATCGTCCCGTAGCGCTGGGTCTCCATGCCAAGAAAGATATCCGCGCGCCGGGCGCTCCGAGACGTCGTGGAGCGCGATCCCCGGCCGCGCTAGCGCACGTGCCGCCCGCCGTCCACGATCAGCGTGTCCCCGGTGACGTAGTCGGCCGAGATCAGGTACAGCACCGCCCGTGCGACGTCGCTCGGGTCGCCGATCCGCTGGAGCGGGGTGGTGCGCGCGAGTCGCTCGGCGTCCTCGCGCCCCCAGCTCTCCGGGAGGAGCACCGCCCCCGGGGCGATCGCGTTCACGCGGATGCGCGGCGCGAGCGTGCGCGCGAGCGACTGCGTCATGTGGATCACCCCGGCCTTGGAGATCCCGTGCGGGATGTACGCGGGCCACGACTCCAGCCCCGCGAGGTCGGCGATGTTGACGATCACCCCGCCGCGCTCCGCCATCGCCTGCGCGGCCGCGCGCGCGCAGAAGAACGGCGCGCGAAGGTTCAGGGCGAAGATGTCGTCCCACTGCGCCGGCGTGACCTCGGGGAGCGGGGTGCGGATCATCACCGCCGCCGAGCTCACGAGCACGTCGAGCTGCCCGAAGTGGGCGACGACGTCGCGCACCAACCGCTCCGGCGCCGCGGCGTCGCGCAGGTCCGCGGAGACGGTCCACGCCTCCCCGCCCCGCGCGCGCACGGCGCGCTCGACCTCATCCGCCTCGTTGCGCGAGGCGTGGTAATGCACGGCCACGCGCGCCCCCTGCTCCGCGAGCGCGAGCACGATCGCCCGCCCGACCCGGCGCGCGCCGCCAGTCACGAGCGCCACCCGCCCGCGGAGCTCCATGCTACCCGGCGAGCGCCGCGATCACGTCGGCCGGTGGCGGCGCGCCGCGCGCGGCGAAGGCGATGGTACCGTCGCGGGCGATCCCGTAGACGGTGCGCTGGATGTGCGTCCCGTCCTCCTTCAGCGCGCCGTACGCGCGCGCGATCGCGCGGTCCGCGTCGCTCAGGAGGGGGAAGCCGAACTTCATCTTGGCGGCGTAGCGCGCGTGTGCCTCCACGCTCGCGGGGTTCACCCCGAGCGGCTGCACGCCGGCTTTCCGAAACTGCGTCATCTCATCGCGCACGGCGGAGAGTTGGCGGTTTCAGCCGGGGGTGTTGTTGCCGGGGTAGAAGAACAGCGCGACGGGGCCGCGCGCGAGCAGCGCCTCGAGCGAGTACGTGTGGCCGTCGCTCGCCGGCGCGGAGAAGCGTGGCGCTTCGGCGCCGATCGGGAGGAGGGTGGTCGTCATGCGGGGATCTCCGCGGCGGCGCGTGCGCGGACGCGCTCGTCCTGCTGTTGCAGCCAGCTCTCGGGGATGTGCATCGCGCCGAGCACGCGCGGCCCGTCGGCGTTGCCGTGCCAGTCGGACCCGCCGCTCGGCACGAGCTGCAGGTGCTCGGCGAGCGCGGCGATGCGTGCGACGTCCTCCGGCGTGTGGCTCGGGTGGCGGACCTCGACGCCGTCGAGCCCGATCGCGCGCAGCGCCTCGAGGCGCGCGCGCCGCGCCTCGCTCCCCGGGTGCGCGAGGACGGCGATCCCGCCCGCGTCGTGCACCAACCGGATCGCGTCGGCGAGCGCGAGGCGGCGCTTCTCGACGTACGCCGGGCGCCCGTTGCCGAGCCAGCGTTCGAACGCCTCGCGCAGGTCGCGTGCCCAGCCGCCCGCAATGAGGGCACGCGCGATGTGCGGCCGGCCGACCGCGCCCGTCCCCGCTTGCGCCATCACCGCATCGAGCGTCACCGGGAGACCGAGCGCGTTGAGGCGGTCCACGATCTGCCGCGCGCGCTCGCGCCGCGCCTCGCGGAACGCCGCGAGCTGCCGCTCCACCTCATCCAGCCGCGCGAGGTGGAGCCCGAGCAGGTGCACCTCGTCCTCCTCGACCGCGCTCAGCTCCACGCCCGCGACCACGCGCACCCCGAGCCGATCGCCCACCTCACGCGCTTCGGCGAGCCCGGCGACGGTATCGTGGTCCGTGAGCGCAATGGCGACCAGTCCTGCCCGTTTCGCGGCCGCGACGACCTCTCCCGGGGGGAGCGCGCCGTCGGAGGCCGTGGAGTGCATGTGCAGGTCGACGAAGCGCTCCGGCTCGGCGGGCGCGGCGCCCGCGGGGGGCATCACTTGAGGTAGCCCGCCTCGGGGGATGTGGCGCTCGGTTGCGAGTGCGCGAGCAGGCGCGCGAGGTCCGCATCGGAGAGCTCGGCGAGCGACTGGTCGCGCCATCGCGCCCCCTGCGGCGAATAGCGCACCACCCGCACCTCGCGCTCCGGCCCGTTGCGGGACACGAAGACGAGCGCGAACTCGTCGCGGTTGTACTGCGTCACGCGGCCCGAGGGAAAGACCTCCCACGACCGGCCGTCGACCGTGATCGTGCGACTGGGCATCAGTCCAACTCCACTTCCTGGTAGATGCGCGACGTGTCGACGACCGGCTCCGGCGCTTCGGCGAGCGCGCGGGCGAGGGTGTCGGCATCGGCGGCTTCGATGAACTCGAGGAACGCTCCCGGGATCTCGCTTTCCTCGAAGACCCAGAAGCGGCAGCTCTGGCCCGTGTAGTACGACCGCCGGGCGCGGAGCTTGTGCATGTACTTCTTGCGTTCCGCAAGCGGTACGATGGACCGCTGCATGGTGAGCGCGCGCGCCACAGTCAGAGTCCGGTCTCGGGGTAGGTCTCGAGCGTCTTCTTCACGTGCGCGAGGAACTGGTCCGCGACGGCGCCGTCGATGATGCGGTGATCGAAGGAGATCGAGAAGTACGCGCACGTGCGGATGGCGATCGTGTCCTCGCCATCGGCGCCGGTGATCACCTTGGGCCGCTTCTCGATCGCGCCGACGCCGAGGATCGCCACCTGCGGCTGGTTGATGATCGGCGCGCCCATGAGGGAGCCGAACACGCCGGGGTTCGTGATGGTGAACGTGCCGCCCTGCACCTCGCTCGGGTCGAGCTTCTTCGCGCGGGCACGCGCGGCGAGATCGTTGAGCGCGCGGGTGATCCCGGTGAGCGAGAGGTCGTCGGCGTGCTTGATGACGGGGACGATGAGCCCCCAGTCGAGCGCGACGGCGACGGCGATGTTGTACTGCTTGCGGTAGATGATGTTGTTCCCGGCCACCGAGGCGTTCAGCACGGGGAAGGCCTTGAGGCCATCGACGACGGCCTTGATGATGAACGGCATGTACGTGAGCTTCTGCCCGGTCGCGGCCTCGAACGCGGCGCGGTGCGCGGCGCGCAGGCGCGCGATGCGCGTGAAGTCGATCTCCATGAACGACGTCACGTGCGCGGAGGTGCGCCGCGAGAGGATCATGTGCTCGCTGATGCGCTGCCGCATGACCGACATCGGCTCGACGACGTCGCCGGGCCACGGCTCGGGGAGCGGGCCGTGCTGCTCGACGCCGCCGGGGGCGTGCATCGACGGC
>JADGGM010000067.1 GCA_019689955.1 Gemmatimonadaceae bacterium | reverse complement strand
GTGTGGATCGACGACCTCACGCTCACACCGCTCGAGCCGGTGCGCCCGTACACGCGCACGCCGCGTATCGTCGCGTCATCGGCGGCGCGAGGCGCGGCGCCGGGCCACGTGCTCGATGACGACTCGTCGACGGTGTGGCGCAGCGCGCCGGGCGAGTCGCAGACGCTCACGCTCGACTTCCAGCAGACGCGCGAGTACGGCGGGATCGCGATCGACTGGGCACCACGCGATTACGCGCGGAGCTACCGCGTGGAAACGTCGTCCGACGGGGTGCGGTGGGAGGTGGCGCGGACGGTGACGGGAGCGAACGGCGGGTGGGACTTCATCGACCTCCCGGAGAGCGAGTCGCGCTATCTCAGGCTCCGGCTGCTCCGCAGCGCCCGCGGCGCGGGGTACGCGATCCGCTCGCTGACCGTGGAGCCGATCGAGTGGGCCGCCACGCCGAGCGACTTCTTCCGCAACATCGCCCACCACGCGCCGCGGGGGAGCTTTCCGCGGTACCTCTCGGGCGAGCAGTCGTACTGGACCATCGTCGGCGCGAGCGGGGACACGGCGACCGCGCTCGTCAACGAGGACGGGATGATCGAGGTGGGGCGCGGGAGCTTCTCGCTGGAGCCGTTCCTGCGGGTGAACGGGCGCCTCATCACGTGGAGCGACGCGCCGCACCGCCAGTCGCTCCTGCGCGGCGACCTCCCCATTCCCTCGGTGGAATGGACGGCCGGCTCGCTCACGCTCACCGTGACCCCGGTCGCAGCCGCGCGCCGCGAGGGGGCCACGCTCCTCGTCCGATACCGCGTGACGAATCGCGGGACGGCGACGGTTCGGCCCACGTTGTACGTGGCGATGCGGCCGTTCCAGGTGAACCCGCCCTGGCAGTTCCTCAACGCGGTGGGCGGCGTGGCGCCGATCCGCTCGCTGGAGCAACGGCGCGGCCGCATCGTGGTGAACGGAACGCGCAGCGTGCTCCTGGTGACCCGCCCGACGGGGTTCGGGGCGACGACGTTCGACGCGGGGGAGATCGGCGAGCGGCTCCGCGCGGGGCGCTTCCCGACGGCGAGCGCGGCCCACGACGCGCTCGGCCGCGCGTCCGGCGCGCTGCGCTACGCGCTCACGCTCCCCGCGGGTGCCGCGCGCGAGGTGTGGGTCGCGGTCCGGCTCTCGGGGCTCGGCATTCGCGGCCCGATCACGCCGACGCGCGCCGAAGAGGCGCTCGCGGCCACGGAACAGACATGGGCCGCGCAGCTCGACCGCGTGCGCATCACGCTCCCGCCGTCCGCCGCGGACGTCGCGGCCACGCTCCGGACCACCCTGGCCTACATGCTCATCAACCGTCGCGGGGCAGCGATCGAGCCGGGGGCACGCGCGTACGCGCGCTCGTGGATCCGGGATGGCTCGCTCATCTCGGCCGCGCTCCTGCGGCTCGGCGCGCCGGAGCCGGTGCGCGACTTCATCACCTGGTATGCACCCTTCCAGTACCCGAGCGGGCGCGTTCCGTGCTGCGTCGACGCCCGGGGCGCGGACCCGGTGCCGGAGAACGACAGCGACGGGGAGCTGATCTACCTCATCGCCGAGTACTATCGCTACACGGGAGACCGGGCGCTCGTGGAACGCGCGTGGCCGCACGTGGTCCGTGCGATGGCGCACATCGACTCCCTGCGCCGGTCGCGCATGACGCGCGACTACGAGCGTGACGAGCGTCGCGCGTTCTACGGGCTCCTGCCCCAGTCGATCAGCCACGAGGGGTACTCGGCCAAGCCGATGCACTCGTACTGGGACGACTTCTTCGCCCTCCGCGGCGCCAAGGACGCCGTGCAGCTCGCGGCGGCGCTCGGGCGCAGCGCCGAGCAGGCGCGGTTCACGTCCATGCGCGACGCCCTGCGGCGCGACATCGTCGCCTCGATCGGGCGGGCGATGGCCGCGCGGCACATCGATTACATCCCCGGCTCCGTGGAGCTCGGCGACTTCGACCCGACGTCGACCACGATCGCCATCGCCCCCGGCGGCGAGCTGGCGCACCTCCCGAGCGACGCGGTGCATCGCACGTTCGAGGAGTACTGGGACCGCGTCCGTGGGCGCGGGGACAGCGCCTCGCGCTGGGACTCGTACACGCCGTACGAGCTCCGCGCCGTGGGGACCTTCGTGCGCCTCGGGTGGCCGGCACGCGCCGACTCGCTGCTCGACTTCTTCCTCGCGAGCCGGCGCCCCGCGGCGTGGCACGAGTGGGCCGAAGTCGTCTGGCGCGATCCGCGCACGCCGAAGTTCATCGGCGACATGCCGCACACGTGGGTGGGCTCGGACTTCGTGCGCTCGGTGCTCGACATGCTCGCGTACACGCGCGAGCAGGACAGCGCGCTCGTCCTCGGCGCCGGCATCCCCGCGGCGTGGGGCGCGGACGCGCCGGGGATCGCCGTGCGCGGGCTCCGCACCGCGCACGGGCCGCTCACCTTCACGATGTACGGCGATTCGGCGCGCGGGCTCGTCTGCGTGCGCATCGACTCCCTGACGACGATCCCGCCCGGCGGGATCGTCGTGCGGTCGCCGCTGGAGCGGCCGATCCGCAGGGTCGTGCTCGATGGCGCGGAGCGGCCGGCGACGTCGCCGGAGGTGGTGGTGGTGCGCCGGCTCCCGGCGGACCTCACCCTCTTCTACTGAGGCGTTCTACGGACACGCGCCGAGCACGGCGCCGCGGGTGCGGATCACCTCGGCGTAGAAGCGCGCGCTCGCCTTCGGCGTGCGCTGCTGCGTCTGGTAGTCCACGTGCACGAGCCCGAAGCGCTTGCCGTAGCCGAGGCTCCACTCGAAGTTGTCGAGCAGCGACCAGGCGAAGTAGCCGCGGAGGTCGACCCCCTGCCGCATCGCGTCGTACGCGGCGCGCAGGTGGTCGCGGTAGTACTGCACGCGGAGCGGATCGTCCACGCGGCCGTCGGTCGCGGTGGGGGGGTCGTAGAAGGCGGCGCCGTTCTCGGTGATGTAGAGCGGGATGTCGCCGTAGCGCTCCTTCACCCAGAGCAGCACGCGCGTGAGCGCCGGCGGGTACACCTCCCACTGCGTCTCGGTGTACGTGTGCGCCGGCTGCCGCACGCCGCTCGCGCGCACGGGGAGCGCCGCGTCATCGTGGCGGACGACGCTGCGCGTGTAGTAGTTGATCCCCAGGAAGTCGATCGGCTCGCGGATGAGCGACATGTCGGCCGCCGGGATCTCCGGCCACGCCTCGCCGAAGATCGCGCACAGCTCCTCCGGGTACGTGCCGAAGAAGATGGGGTCGAGGTACTGCCGGTTCATGTACGCGTCCGCGCGCTGCGTGGCCGCCTGGTCGGCGGGGGAATCGGAGGCCGGGTACTTGGGCTCGAGGTTGACCACGATCCCGATCTCCCCGGTCCCACGCCGCTCCGCGCGGAAGGCGCGCACCGCCGCGGCGTGCGCGCGCAGGAGTTGGTGCGTCGCGATCGGTGCCTCGAACAGGTTGCGGTGCCCGGGGGCGAGCGCACCGTGGAGGTAGCCGCCGTCGGTCACCACCCACGGCTCGTTGAGCGTGGCCCACATCGGGACCCGGTCGCCGAGGGCGCGGAAGCAGACGCGCGCGTAGTCGGCGAACCACTCGGCGATGTCGGGGTTGAGCCACCCGCCGCGGTCGTCGAGCGCCGCCGGGAGGTCCCAGTGGTAGAGCGTCACGTTGGGACGGATCCCCGCGGCCAGGAGCGCGTCCACGAGCCGGTCGTAGAAGGCCACCCCGCGCGGGTTCACCGCCCCGCGCCCCGCCGGGAGGATGCGGCTCCAGGAGATGCTGAAGCGATAGGCGTTGAGCCCCAGCTCGCGCATGAGCGCGACGTCGCTCTCCATGCGGCGGTAGTGGTCGCAGGCGACGTCTCCGGTCTCCCCGCCCGCGGTGCGGCCGGGAGAATGTGAGAATCGGTGCCAGATACTGGGACCGGCACCGTCGGCGAGCGGGGAGCCCTCCACCTGATAGGCCGAGGTCGCGGCACCCCACAGGAAGCTCTCGGGGAAACGAATCGAATCACTCATGGGAAACGCGGACGGACGGGACGCGGGAGCGCGTGACACGGGATCCCGTGCAGCAGCACCAAATATACGTCCTCGCGCGGTCCGTGCTTCGATGGATCACCCGTGCCCCGCGCGCGCCGAGCTCGCCGCGCTCAGCGCGCCTTCCCCGCCCCCACGGCCGGGCGCCCGCGGCGCGCGAGCTCGGCCAGGAGCTCGCGCACGGCGGCGTCGAGCTGCGGGTCCGAGCCCGTGTAGCTCGCACCGATCGGACGGGTGACGGGGATGTCCACCGGGCGCGGGTGCATCTCCATGGGCGCGCCGTCGGCTGTCGTGACGCGGGTGCTCGGGATGCGCACCACGGAGCCGTCGATGAGCGGCACGTTGAAGGTGTAGACGATCCACCCCGCCGTCGGCTCCCCGACCACCTTCCCCAGGCCGAGCGCGCGGTAGCCCTGGGTGAAATCCTCGGCGTCGGAGAGCGAGTGCTGGTTGGTGACGAGGATCGTGGGGAGCTCGAGCGCGCGCTGGCCGAGCTGCGAGCGCGCGGAGACCGGGGAGCGGCCGCGCGTCGTCATGACCAGGTACGGCTGGCGGCTCAGCACGTCGAGCGCGTACGCGTTCACGAACCCGCCGTTGTTGTTGCGGACGTCGATCACGACCCCGTCGCGCCCGCGGTTCTCGACGTCGAGGTCCGTGTAGAGCCGGTCGAGCGCGGCCTGCGACATGTCGAACATGTGCACGTACCCCAGCCGCCCCCCGCTCACCCGCGCGACGTAGGCGCGGTTCTGCTCCACCCAGGCGCGGTAGAGCAGCGCCTTCTCGGCGGCCGTGCTTACCGGGCGCACGGCGACCACCTCGCGCGACGGGCCGCTCGGGTCGAGGCTCAGCGTCAGCTCCACGCGGCGGTCCACCGTATGGTCGAGCAGCGCGTCGAGGTTCGTGTGCGCGCCGATCGGCGTGCCGTTCACGGCGATCAGGTATCGCCCCACCTGGACCACCGGGTGGAGCGCCGCCGGGGAGTGCGGGATGACTTCGGCGATGCGCAACCGCCCCGTGCGCTCGTACTCGTCCGGATCGAAGCGGAGCCCGATCCGTCCCGTGGTGGACCCGTCGCGCGGAGCGCGGTTGATCCCGGAGTGCGACGCGTTCAGCTCGCCGATCATGAGCGAGGTGATACGGCGCACTTCGTCCGGCGTTCGCGCGCCGGCGATGTACGGCTCGTAGGCAGCCTCCATCGCGCGCCAGTCGACGCCGTTGAAGGCGGGGTCGAAGAAGTTGTCGGCGAGGAAGCGCCACGCTTCGTGGAACACCTCGAACTTCTCCTGCGCGAAGTCGACATCCAGCTCGGCCACGACCGGGAGCGGTTTCACCTGCCGCGACTCCACGGACACGATGCTGATCCGCCCGCCGTCGAGGTAGTACACGCTCTTCCCGTCCGGGGAGAACTGCGCGTCGCGCTTCGGCCCCGGGGTCGCGGTGAGCTGGCGCGCGACCGGGGCGACGTTGTCGTCCGAGGCGTCGTTGTCGAGCGGGTAGAGGTACAGGTTCGACCGCCCCGCCGCCAGGGCGGTGAGGAGGGCCGACTTGCCATCGGGGCTGATCGTCGCTTCCAGCACGTCGATCCCGGCCGGGAGGAAGGAGAGCCGCTCGCGGATGCCATCGAAGTCCACGCGCGTGGGCGCGCGACGCCCGCGGGGCGCGCCGCCGCTGTCGGACGCCGCGCGCGGCGTGGAGTCGGCAGCGGAGGGCGCGCGCGAGGGCGCCGGGCGCGGGGACTCCTCGTGGAAGAGGTCGCGGAACTCATCTTCGCGGAACCGCGTCACGCGCGAGACGAGATCGACGCGCGCCACGCGCCCCATCTCCGTGCGCTGCGAGGTCGTGAAGAGGAGGTAGCTCCGGTCGCGCGCCCACGCGATGCTCCGCGCGAACGCGCTCGGCAGGAAGCTGACCGGCCGGCTCGCCCCGCCGGCGCTGGGGACGAGGTACACGTTCTCGAACGCCCCGTCGCTCCGCGTGAGGTACGCGATCCACCCCCCGTCCGGCGACCACGCGAAGGGGGTGGGCGAGAGGAGGGGTGCGCGGTCCAGCGCGCCCGTGGCCAGGCGCCGCTCGGCGCCGCTCGCGACATCGATCACCCGCAGCTCTTCCCCCCCGCGGATGAAAGCGATCGAGCGGCCGTCGGGGGACCACTGCGGCGTGACGTCGCCGCGGTCGGTGTTCGTGAGGCGCCGTTCCGTCTCCGTGGCGACGTCGTACACGAAGAGGTGCGTGGGGCCGTCGCGGTCCGAGGTGTAGGCGAGGCGCCGGCTGTCGGGGGACCAGACCGGCTGCGCTTCCGCGGCGGCCGTGTGCGTGATGCGGACCGCGTCGCTCGCGGAGGGCGCGTCGCCCGCGCCATTCGCTCCCGCGAGCCGCGCGGGGGCGGCGAACACCTCGCCGTGGGCCACGAAGGCGAGCTTCTTGCCGTCCGGGGAGAGCGCAAGGTCCTGGAAGCCGGCGGTGAGCCGCAGGTGCTCGATCCCCGGCCCGGCGGCCACGCCGCGGAGCACGATCGGCACCTCGCGCGCGCGGCCGCTCGCCACGTCGAGCGTCCAGATGGCGAGGTTCCGCTCGAAGGCGATCGTGCGCCCGTCGGCCGCGATCGTGGGCCAGAGCACGCGGCCGTCGCGGAAGGTGGTGATCGGGTGCGCCGCGCTCCCGTTCCCCAGCGGCGCCGCCCACACGTTCTCGGCGCCGGTGCGGTCGGACATGTAGTACAGCGTGCGCCCGTCGGCGCTCCACATCGGCCACGCGCTCTTCGCGCCCCCCGATGTGACCGCCTCGTAGCGCCGCTCGCGGCCGCGGTGCAGCAGCCAGATCTCGCTCTCGTCGAGATGGCTGTGCCCCTTGCGCCACCACTGGGCCGCGACGATCCCGGGCGCCGTGAAGGCCACCGTCGCGCCATCGGGGGAGGGCGCGGCCCAGTACTCGCTCGCGTAGCGGTCCGCGGTGACCGGCATCGGCGTGCCCCCACGGGCGCTCACGCGGAGCACGTCGCTCATCCCCGAGATGTCCTGGCTGGTCGTGGAGAAGTAGAGCCACGCCCCATCGCGCGACCACGCGTCGAGCTGGTCCATGCCGTCGCTGTAGGTGATCCGCTCGAGGGCGCCGGTGGCGAAGGTGAGGACGTAGATGTCCCCGTTCCCGGTGCGCGTGGACACGAACGCGAGGCGCGAGCCATCAGGGGAGTAGAGCGGGCGCGACTCGGTGGCCGGATCGGAGATGAGGAGCCGCGCCGTCCCGCCGGCCGCCGGCACGGTCCAGATGTCGCCGCCCGAGACGAAGGCGATCTCCGAGCCATCCGGCGACAAGGCCGGCTCGGAGAACGCGGCCCGGGCGCTCTGGGCACCCATGGGCCGAACGGCCCCGGGGAGCGCGAGCGCCGCGGCGAGAAGCGCGACGGACAGAGCGGCGGGGCGGAGAGCGAGAGAGAGGAGGAGCGAGCGGCGGCGCCGGCAGGTCGGTGCAGTCGTCATGGCGGAACCAAGGACCGAGTGGGAGGGCGAGCACGGCGAAGGCGGCCATGCTTGAATACGCCGCGCTCGCCCCCGGTGCTGTGCCGGCACTCGAGACGCTACGGCGTCCACACCTGGTTCGTGCGATCGATAGTCGGGGAAACGTGCGTCGGGGTCGATCGCTACGCGCCTGCGCCCACCACCTCGCGCCGCGCAGCGCGGCGTTCGAGCACCTCGAGCATCGCGACGCCGAACGCGGGGAGATCCTTCGGCACCCGCGCGCTCACGATGTTGCCGTCGGTCACCGTGGGCGCGTCCACCCACTGCGCGCCCGCGTTCACCACGTCGTCCCGGATGCCGACGGTGGAGGTGAGGGTGCGCCCGCGCACGATCCCGGCCGAGATGAGGATCCACGGCCCGTGGCAGATGGTCGCGACCATCTTCCCCGCGGCGTGCACCTCGCGCACGCGCGCGAGCACGTGCGGGTCGCGCCGCAGCTTGTCCGGCGCCCACCCGCCCGGGGCGACGATCCCGACGAGCGACTCGGCGGGGAACTCCTCCACGTGGCCGTCCACCGTGCACGGGTAGCCGTGCTTCCCGTAGTACGTGCGCTCCCCGATCCCGGCGAGCTTGGTCTCGAACCCGCCCTCCTCGAGGCGGAGCTTCGGGTACCAGACCTCCAGGTCCTCGTACTCGGGGCCGACCAGGATGAGAACCGTTCCCTTCGACATGACGACGACTCCTCCGTGAGCGGTGGACGGGCGCCGGTGCCGCGCGGCGCCGCTGCTCCTCAATCTTGCTCGACCGCCGCCCCCGGAGCTACCCTCGAACATGCTCATCGCCATCCTTGCCGCCGCCGTGGCGGCCACGTCGGTCGTCCCCCGTCCCGCCGACTCGCTCGACGCGCTCATGGGTCCGGGGATCTCGCGCGAGCTGGCCGTGTACCGCGCCGCCCGGATCAGCCACGTGTCGTACGACCTCTCCCTCGACGTGACCGGGCACGACACGGCGTGGGGGCGTGTGACGATCCGATTCGACCGCGCCGACACGGGGGACGTGATCCTCGACTTCCGCGGCCTCGCGCTCGACCACGCCGAGGCGAACGGCCGCGCGCTCGCCCCCCTCGTCGCCAACGGCGCGCACGTGCGCATCCCGGCCGCGGCGCTCGTGCGCGGCACGAACACGCTCGCCTTCCGCTTCGCCGCGGGGATCGCGGCCGCGGGGCAGAGCATCATCCGCGTGCACGACCGCACCGACGGCGCCGACTACCTCTACACGCTCCTCGTCCCCGCGGACGCGAACGCGCTCTTCCCCTGCTTCGACCAGCCCGACCTCAAGGCGCGCGTCGCGCTCACGCTCACCACACCGCGCGCCTGGCGCGCCGTCGCCAACGGCGCCCTCGTGCGCGCCGACACGGCCGCGAGCGCCATCACGTACCACTTCGCGCGCACCGAGCCGATCAGCACTTACCTCATCGCGTTCGCCGCGGGGCCGTGGGCGACGTTCACCGCGCGCGACCGGGCGCCGGGGCGCGCGATGACGCTCTACGTGCGCGCATCGCGCGCGAAGGAAGTGGAGGCCGACACGCTGCTCGCGCTCAACGCCCGCGCGCGGGCGTGGCTCGAGCGCTACTTCGGGATCGCGTACCCGTTCGGCAAGTTCGACATCGTGCTCGCCCCGGCGTTCCCGTTCGGGGGAATGGAGCACCCGGGGGCGATCTTCTACAACGAGGAGTCGTTCATCTACCGCGAGCGCCCGACGCTCACCCAGCGCCTGGGCCGCGAGGCCACGATCTTCCACGAGGTCACGCACCAGTGGTTCGGCGACGACGTCACCATGCAGTGGTTCGACGACCTCTGGCTCAAGGAGGGGTTCGCGACGTACATGGCGGCGAAGATGCAAGCCGCGCTCGACCCGCGCGCGGACGCATGGAAGATGTTCTACCTCCGCAA
This sequence comes from Gemmatimonadaceae bacterium, assembly GCA_019689955.1. Classification (GTDB taxonomy): domain Bacteria; phylum Gemmatimonadota; class Gemmatimonadetes; order Gemmatimonadales; family Gemmatimonadaceae; genus JADGGM01. Next base: position 6 of record JADGGM010000067.1, on the reverse strand, counting down.
CAAGCC
>JADGGM010000745.1 GCA_019689955.1 Gemmatimonadaceae bacterium | reverse complement strand
ACCCCGATCAGCACGAGCGTCATCCCCTGCCGCACCACGAGGCGCAGCACGTCCGACGTCGTCGCACCGAGCGCGGTGCGGATCGCCACCTCGCGCGTCCGCGCTGCCGCGCGCGCGAGCAGGAGGTTGGCCACGTTCGCGCACGCGATGAGGAGCACGAACCCCACCGCGCCCAGCAACACGAGGAGCGCGGGACGGATCGCCCCCGTGCGCACGTCCATCAGGTTCTTCACCTCGAGCGTCCAGTCGGGGGGGAAGGTATCCGCGTAGTCGCGCTTGAGCTGCGCGGCGAACGCGCGCATGTCGCGCGCGGCCTGGCCCAGCGTCACCCCGGGCTTCATGCGGGCGACGAGGTTGAGCCATTCGTGGGTGTACTCCCGCGGCGTGAACGCCTCCGGCGGAAGCGCGAGCGGGGTCCAGAGCTCGGCCTCGCGCCCGAACGGGTCGCGGAAGCTCGCGGGCATCACGCCGACCACGTCGTACGGCACGCCGTCGAGGATCATCTTCTGGCCGATCGCCGAGCGCGACCCGCCGAACAGGCGGCGCCAGAGCGCGCCGCTCAGCACCACCTCGCGGTTGCGCCCCGGGGCATCTTCCTCGGGGAGGAGCGCGCGTCCGAGCGCCGCCGGGACGCCGAAGGTCTGGAAGAACAGCCCGCTCACCCGCACCCCGTCGACCCGCTGCGGGTCGCCGAACCCGGTGAGGTTCACGTGCCACGGCGTCTCCACCGCCACCCCGGAGAAGTCGCGCGTGCGGTCGCGGTAGTCGCGGAACCCGATCGCCGACACCGGCGCCTCGAGGTGGTTGAGCCCCGCGTAGTAGTGATAGATCGTCACCAACTGCTCCGGCGCCCGGTACGGGAGCGGCCGGAGCAGCACCGTGTTCACCACACTGAAGATCGCCGCGTTCGCGCCGATCCCGAGCGCGAGCGTGAGCACGACGATCGTGGTGAAGGCGGGGTGGCTGCGGAGACGCCGGAGAGCGTAGCGGAAGTCCTGGCGCAGTGCGTCCATGGCGGGCTCCGATCAGAGTGAGGCGCGCGACGAGGGCGTGAGAACTTACGCGTGCACGTGTCCGGGGTCTCAGCGTCGCCCCTGGTTGGACCCGCGCCCGGACGCAAACGTTGCCCCCCCTCCGCCTTCGATCGCGCCCCCGCGC
>JADGGM010000066.1 GCA_019689955.1 Gemmatimonadaceae bacterium | reverse complement strand
GTGGCGAGGAGGTGATGCACGGCGTCGTACCCGGAGGTATCGCTGAAATCTCCCGGCACCTCCCACGCCGGGTTCCGGGCGATCCCCGCCTCCTCGAGCGCGGTGTGATAGCCGCGCCGCCGCTCGAGCGCGTCGAAGTTCCGCGCGCCGCCGGTGATGATCGCGATGCGCCGGTGGCCGAGGGCGATGAGATGGCGCACGATCGCATACGCGCCGCCGAAGTTGTCGATCGTGATCGCGTCGAGCGCGTCCCCTTCGACGGCGCAGTTGAGGAGCACCACCGGAAAGCGCTCGGCGAGCCGCTCCACCGCCGCGCGGGCCGCCAGGTCGGGCGACATCACGATGAGGCCGTCCACGCGTCCGTGCATCGAGCGCAGCGCGGCCTCGATCTCGCGCTCGTCGTCGTGCGAGCTGGAGACGAGGATGTGGTACCCCTCGCGCTGCGCGGCCTGGTCGATCCCGCGGATGACCTCGGAGAAGAACTCGCCGTAGAGGTCGGGAAGGAGCACGCCGATCGTGCTCGTCTTGCTCGTGATGAGGCTGCGCGCGGCAACGTGCGGCGAATAGCCGAGCCGGGCGGCCACGCGCTGGACCTCGAGGCGCGTGGGCTCCTTCACGAGCGCGCTGTTGTTGAACACGCGGGACACGGTGGCGACGGACACGCCCGCCTCGCGCGCTACGTCTTTGATGGTGACCATCCGGTCGGCTCGGCGTCGAGAGTGATGTAATCGTTTACATTTGTACGAACCCTGTCAAGAGCAGGGCGCTTCGTGTCAGCGGCGCGGAACTGAAGAGGCCGCTTTCGGAGGGGTGAGCCGGTCGTACGGCGAGGCGCGATCGAGTAGCCTTCATGGTGCACCTGCGTGGGCACCAGCCTGTCCGGGTCGCCGTGCCGCATGACCTTCGCGGCCCCTCGCCACCCTCCAACCGTGCTCCTGAGCCACGATGCCTCACGGCCTGCTCCTCATCACCGCGCACCCCGACGACGAGAGCTTCTTCGGGGCCGGCACGTCAGCTCGCTACGCCGAAGCGGGCGTTCGCGTTGCGCTCGTCTGTGCCACGCTCGGCCAGGCGGGGAAGGCCGGCGATCCGCCCGTCGCCACGCCGGAAGAGCTCCCGCGCGTCCGCGAGCAGGAGCTGCGCGCGGCGTGCGACATCGCCGGCATCGCGCTCGTCGGCGTGCTCGGCCATCACGACAAGCACCTCGCCGAGGCGCCGCCGGAGCAGATTCGCGAGGAGCTGGTGCGCGTCATCCGCGCCGAGCGTCCCCGGATCGTCATCACCTTCGACCCCAACGGCCTCAACCTCCACCCCGACCACATCGCCATCAGCCGGTTCGCCTCGGACGCGATCGCGGCGGCGGCGGACCCGCGCTGGCTCCCCGAGGCCGGCGCACCGCACCGCGTCGACCGGCTCGTGTGGCCGTCGCCCGTGCTCCCCTGGGAGGAGTCGCACCCCGACCGCCTCCGCGCGCGGGCCGGGGTCGACTTCCTACTCGACATCTCGCGCTGGCGCGACCGAAAGGAACGCGCGCTCCGCGCCCACCGGAGCCAGCACCTGAGCATCGACCGCCTCTGGTTCGCTCCGGGGCGCTCGCCCGACATCCTCTCCACGGAAGCGTTCCGCCAGGGCTTCGGGCCTCCGCTGGCCGATCGGCCGGCGGGGGATCTCTTTGCGGGGCTCTAGCACGCGAACCACACCCTCACGCTCTCCGCGCCAGGAGGTCGGGCGCCAGCATCCGCGCTTACGCGTGGCGTTATGTTGTTGTTGCAGTAACATTCATCTGGTGAATGTTATTGCAACAACAACATAAATGAACTACCTTGAGCATATGTCACCGCATGGCCCGACCTGGTCTCCGAAGCCCTCCGACCATCGGCAGGTCTTCCAGGAGCAAAACCCCTGGTGGCAGGAGGGGCGCGTTCCGACGGTGCTCGCGCCGGCCGCGGAGCGGCCGCTCGCACGCTGCCTGTATCGCCGCCTGCTGCACGATGCGCCCAGGCGCTTTCAGTTGATCCTGGGCCCACGCCGGGTCGGCAAGACGACGGTCATGTACCAGACCGTCCAACATCTCCTCGACAGTGGGTGCCCGCCGCGGCGGCTCTTGTGGCTGCGACTCGACCACCCGCTGCTCATGCTCCAGCCCCTCGGCGAGCTCGTGCGGGCCGCGATCGACGGGAGCGGCGCGACCGCCGAATCACCGCTCTATCTCTTCTTGGATGAGCTGACGTACGCCGCGGACTGGGACTTGTGGCTCAAGACGTTCTACGATGAAGCGTGGCCGGTGCGCCTCACGGGCACGTCGAGCTCCACGGCGGCGCTCCGCAACCGCCGGGTCGAGAGCGGCGTCGGACGCTGGGAGGAGCAGTACCTCGCGCCGTATCTCTTCGGCGAGTTCCTGGACCTCGCCGGTCACCCCGTCTCGGTGCCCGTCGAGAGCTCGCTTGCACGGACGCTCGAAGCGGCGGCGCGGGCCGTCGATGCCGACGCGACGCTCGCCGGCTTCCGCCGACGCTTTCTGCTCACCGGCGGATTCCCGGAGATCCTCCTCGGCTCCGCCTCGCAGACCGACGAGGAATCCGCGCTGCTGCAGTCGCAGCGCATCCTGCGGAGCGACGCCGTGGAGCGCGCGATCTACAAGGACATCCCGCAAGCCTTCGGCCTCGAAAGTCCGATGCTGCTCGAGCGGCTGCTCTACACGCTGGCGGGGCAGGTGACCGGAGTGCTCTCACCCACGACGCTCAGCCAGACGCTCGGCGGCATGTCGCAGCCGACCTTCGATCGATACCTGGCCTACCTCGAGCGCGCCTTCCTGGTCTTCACGGTCCCAAACTACTCCGGGACCGAGGCAAGCCGGCAGCGGCGCGGCCGGAAGCTGTACTTCGTCGATAGCGCGGTCAGGAACGCCGCACTCCAACGTGGGATCGCGCCGCTGCACGATGCCGCCGAGATGGGCGTGCTCACCGAGAACCTCGTGGCTGGGCACCTCCACGCCCTGAGTCAGCAGAGCGCGGTCCGCCTGTATCATTGGCGTGACCGGAACGATGAGGTCGATCTCATCTACGACCACCCGGAGGAACCGCTGGCGATCGAGATCGGACTCTCGCACACCCATCACCGCGCGGGGTTGCAGCGCTTCATGGAGCGCTGCCCACGCTTCCACGGCCGGTGCTATCTCGCGGCGCCGAGCGCGCCCACGTTGCTGCCGGGAGATGCCCACGACCATGTCGGCACGATTCCGCTCGATGTCCTGCTGCTCGCCGTGAGCGCGCAAACAGCCCGCGAGCTCGCCCTCCGCATCGGCGCGCCGCCCGCAGCGCCGCCGCCCGCTAGTACCTGAACGCCACCTTCACGCTCTCCCCCCCGCGCTTGTTCATCGCCGTCTCCAGCGCGCGGCGGTAGTCGCTCAGCGCGAACGTGTGCGTGAGGAGCGGCCGGATCAGCGCCTTCCCGCTCGCGATGAGCGTGGCCGCCTCCTCGAATGCGTTCCGCGCCGGGCTCGCGTGGCGGTGCTCTCCGTAGCAGAGGCTCCCGCGCACCGTGAGCTCCTTGAGCCAGAGCGGGGTCCAGTCGATCCCGTTCATCGTGCTGGAGTTGCCGAGGAGCACGATCGTCCCCCCAGCGCGCGTGACGCGCATCGCGTCGTCCATCCCGCGCGCCCCGCCGATGCACACGAAGGTCCGGTCGAACCCGCCCACGCCCACCGGCTTCCCGATGATCGGCTTCAGGAGCCTCGTCCCCCCGGCCTCGGCGAGCGGGCCGAGGTAGTCGCCGCGCGCGGGGACGATCTGCGTCGCGCCCAACCGCTCGGCGTGCGCCCCCTGGAAGCCGTGCCGCGCGAGCACGGTGATCCGCGCCTCGGGGGCAAGCGCGTGGAGCGCGGCCGTGGTGAGGAGCCCGATCGACCCCGCGCCGATCACGAGCACGCGCTCCCCCGGCGCGGGGAGGTTCGCGCGTACCGCGTGCACCGAACAGGCGAAGGGCTCCACGAGCACCGCGTCCTCGTCCGTCATCGCGTCGGGGATGCGCACGAGCTGCGACTCGTGCGCCACGAACTGCTCCCCCCAGCTCCCGCCGAGGCCGCGCGTGGTGCCGAGGAGCATCCCCGGCGCGAGCGCTCCGTCGGTGAAGTGGGCGCAGCGCGAATGATGCCCCTCCGCGCACGCGCGGCACGGCGGCTCGATCCCACGCGACTCGCAGCAGAGGAGCGGGTTCGCGGTCACGCGGTCGCCGCGCGACACCGTACGCACGGCGGGGCCGGTCTCGATCACCTCGCCCACGTTCTCGTGGCCGAGCACGAACGGGAAGGACGAGAAAGGCGACGTCGACGGGCTCGCCTTGAGCGTGATGACGTTCAGGTCGCTCCCGCAGATCCCCCCCATGCGCGTGCGGATGCGCACCCACCGGTCCCCGGGCAGCGCCGGCTCCGCCACCTCGCCGAACTTCGTGCACGCGTGCGGCCCCACGTACAGTCTGTGGGAGAGCGCTCCGGCGGCGAGGGTCGTAATGTAGGTGGGGATCGGCGCAGCGAAGTGGATCGCCTTCACGCGGGCGGCGCTCCCGCTGGGGGCGCGACCACGCGCAGCGCCTGCGGGACGCAGCGCACCTCGAGCTCCGCGGATCGCGCGCGGTTGTACTCGCCGTCGGTCTCGTAGGCCGGCGGTGTGGGGAAGGTGAGCCGGAAGCAGGAGGCCTGCTCCACGTGCACTTCGGGGAGCCGCACGTGCGCCCCGCTGGATGCGGCGCTGAACAGCTTCATGCGCCGGAGCGGGGGGGCGACCTGGATCGCGATCGCGTCGAGCTGGCCGTCGGTGATGCTCGCGTCCGGGGCGATGCGGAAGGTGCCGCCGAAGTTCTTGCCGTTCGCGATGATCAGCATGAGGTGCTGCCGCGCGCCGCGGCGGGCCGCGTCGGAGGCGATGTCGATCGAGATCCCGCCGTAGCCGAAGAGCTGGCGGAGGGCAGAGTACTTGTAGACCAGCTCCCCCTTGAGCCAGCGGATCGTCTCCACGTCCTCGATCACGGCGATGTCGAAGCCGAAGCCGGTGACGTTGAGGAAGTACCGCCCCTCGATGCACCCCACGTCCACGCGCGTGTCCGGCCCCTCCACGGCGAGGCGCGCGGTGGCAGCGAAGTCCGAGGCGGGGGCGCCGACGGTCTTCGCGAAGTCGTTCCCGGTGCCGGCGGCGGCGACGGCGAGGCGCACGTCGGCGCCGGAGGCGATGATCGCGTTCGCCACGTTCCCCCACGTCCCGTCCCCGCCCACGGCGACGAGCGTGTCGGCGCCGTCCTCGATGGCACGAAGGGCGACGGTTCGCTCGTCGCCCTTCGTGCTGGTGGTGCGGATGTCCGTCACTCCCACGGCGGCGAAGGCGCGTCGGACCGCCGCCTCCGCCCTGGCGCCCCGCCCCTTGCCGGAGGCGGGGTTGATGATCACGGCAACGCGATGGCTCATCGCCGCGCGTACGAGGCCAGCTGCTGCAGCGGATGGAACGTCTGGAGGCCGTTCTTCATCCACAGCTCGCGGAACGGCGTCACGTCCACCTCCCAGTCCTCGAGCAGGTCGGTCATCGCCTGCGAGTGGATCACGATCCCGCCGCGCTCCTCCTCGTTCTCGCTGAACTGGCCGGCCATGATGATGGTCGACGTGTAGGCGCCGTCTTCATCGTTCATGAAGGCCTGGTAGCGGTGCTCCACGGGGGACCACTCGTGCTCGGTGATCGTCATGTCGACGATCGGCTGCCCGCGGTCCGTGGCGGCGATGCGAATGTGCCCGTCGCCGCGCTCCCAGGCGATCGAGATGTCCTGCATGTAGTGCGGGAGGTGCCACCGCTCGATGGCGTGCTCGCGCGACTCGCGCGTGGTGGTGCCGAGGCGGAACGGGTAGAACGCGGAACGCGGCCACGGCTGCCCGGGGTCGATGCGCGGCGCCACGAGGATGGAGAGGATGAGCTCTCCGTACTCCCCCACGGGGCTGTCGTGGAAGTCGAACGCCATCACCGAGAGCACGCTCGATCCGTGATGGGGCTCGATGGGCTGGAGGTCGGGCGGAAGGATGGCTCGGGCGTTCTCGGTCGGGAACTCGAAGAAGCCGCCGATCGCATCGCGGAAGTGGTACTGCACGAACCCGTCTTTGTTGCTGCTCATACGAGAATCCCCTCTTCACGAAGGACGCGGACGAGGGTTGCGACGCCCTCGTCGAGCTGTTCGAAGGTGTGCGATGCCGAGATCGAGACGCGGAAGCGCGACCGGTGCTTGGCGACCGCCGGATAGATGATCGGCTGCAGGTACAGCCCGGCGCGCAGGAGCTTGTGCCCCAGCTCGAAGATGCGCCGGTCGTTGCGAACCATGATGGGGATGACCTGCGACGTGGACTCGCCGACGTCGACCCCCTCGTCCTCGAGGCGCGAGCGGATGTGCGCCACGTTCTTCCAGAGCTGCTCGCGGAGCTGCGGTTCCTTCTGCGCGATCTCGAGCGACTTGAGCACGCCGGCGGCGACGACCGGCGAGAGGGTGCAGGAGAAGACGCGCGACCGGGCGAACCCTTTCAGGTAGTTGTACAGGTTCCTGGTGCCGGCCACGTAGCCGCCCTGCCCGCCGAGCGCTTTGGAGAAGGTCCCGATGTGGATGTCGACCTCGTCCTCCAGCCCGTAGTGCTCGGCCACGCCGCGCCCGTTGGCGCCGTAGACGAAGGCCGAGTGCGCCTCGTCGAGCAGCACGCGCGCGCCGTACTTCTTCGCCACCGCGAGGAGCTCCGGGAGCGGGCAGACGTCGCCGTCCATGGAGTACACCCCCTCGATCGCCACGAGCTTCTTCCCCGTGGTCTGCTTCAGCTTCTTCTCGAGGTCGGCCGGGTTGTTGTGGCGGAAGAAGCGGACGTTCGCCTTCGAGAGGATGGCGCCGTCGACGATGCTGGCGTGCGCGTTCTGGTCGGCGATGACCCAGTCGCCCGGGCGCATGAGCCCCGAGATCATCCCGACGTTCGTGCTGTACCCGGTGGGGAAGACCATCGCGGCTTCCTTCCCCTTGAACTTCGCCAGCGCTTCCTCGAGCTGCACGTGGATGTCCATCGTGCCGCTCAGGATCGGCGAGCCGGCCGCCCCGAGCCCGTACTGGTCGAGCGCTGCCTTCGCCGCCGCGATCACCTCGGGGCGGTAGGAGAGCCCGAGGTAGTTGTACGACGATAGATTGAGGAGCTTGATGTGCTGATGATGCAGCCCCTCGGTGAGATCGATCTTCCCCCGCGGCGGCGTTGACATCGGCTGCGAGAACAGGTAGTAACCCTGCTGCAGCGCCCGCGTGTACCACTCGTTGTACGGCTCGAGAATCGCGAACGGGTCGTCGCTCGACGAGTAGAAGAAACTACTGTAATCGTAGTCGGAGACGCTCATGCTCGTCTGCGCTTCGACTCGTGTTGCCATGGGTGACCTCCAATTGAGTACCGACAGTACGAGACTGTCTATGCCTCACGCCCGGCTCGGCGCCCGAATCTCGCGATTCTGGCGCGCGCTGCGCAGCGGCGTCTTCTTCCTCATCTACGCCCTCTACCTCACCGCGATCATCGGGCTCGGCCAGCGCCTGTTCCTCTGGCCCGCCATCACGATCGTCCCACGCCGCCGCCGCGCGCTCGTGCGCGCGTGGCTCAGGGGGCATGCGCGCGTCACGCTCGGCCTGGCGCGCGTGCTCGCCAACGTCCGCCTCACCGTACGAGGCGCCATCCCGCCCGACAGTTGCATCGTCGTCATGAACCACCAATCGGTGCTCGACATCCCCCTGGGGTTGGACCTGGTCCCAGGGCCCTACCCACTCATTCCGACTCGCGACCGCTACCGGCGTTGGATCCCCGGGATCTCACCGCTCGCGCGGCTCGCGCGCTACCCGTTCGTCTCCCAGAAGCGAACGCTCGCTCGCGCCGAGCTCGCCGCCCTCACCGACGCCGCCGACCAGGTGGCACGCGGCGAGCAGTCGCTGCTCATCTTTCCCGAAGGGCACCGGACGCGAGACGGACAGATCGGCCGCTTCATGCGACCGGGACTGCGCATCATCCTCTCGCGCGCCGCACGCCCCATCTATTGCATCGTCGCCGATGGCATGGCCGAATCCCGCACCACGCTCGACGCCCTGTTCCGTTTCGCGGACACCAGGATCAACGTGACGATCCTGGGCCCCTTCCCACCTCCCGCCGACGAGGGGGCGATCGACCCCTTCATCGACTCCCTGCACGCGCAGATGACGGCCGCGCTCGCCCAACTCCGATCCTCCACCTCCCGTGCCCATCGTGCCGAGCCCGCGTCTCGACTTCCACGGTGATCCGGCGCTCCGCACGGCGCTCGCGGCAGGGCTCGACACACCACCATCACCGCGTGCCGCGCAGCTCACCCAGCGGCTCGTCCAGGCGTTCGGGCCCTCCACCGTCGCCATCATCCACTACGGCTCTCACGCCCAGCGCTCCGATGCGCGGCCGGAGAGCGCCCACGACTTCTTCGTCATCGTCGAGCGCTACGCGGAGGCGTACCGCTCGCTCGCCCGTACGGTGGGGACGCGACTCAACCCCCGGACCGCAGCGTGGCTCAACCACGTATTACCGCCGAACGTCATTTCTGTTACGGACCCGGGCGTCACGCCCGTCCTGCAAGCCAAGTGCGCCGTGCTCTCGCTCAGTCACTTCCAGCGGGCCTGCTCGGCGCGCGCGGAGGATCATTTCGTCCAAGGTCGGATGTTCCAGCAGGTGCAGCTCGTGTGGACGCGCGATGCCGAGTGTCGGAGGGCCGTGGTGGATGCGGTAGTTGAAGCCCGCGCCCGGACCTTCGGCTGGGGGCGCGCTTACCTACCGCGGGAGTTCGATGTGGACACCTACTGCAGAGTGTTGCTCGAGACATCGTTCGCCGCCGAGATCCGACCGGAAGGGCGTGCGCGAATCGATGCGCTCCTCACCGCGCAGGCTGAGGTGGTCGTGTCGATCTATTCCTGTCTGCTCCAATGTCTTGCAGACAAAAGGATAGTTGCATCACGCGGGAAAGTCTACACCGACCTCCACCCCCCCGGCGCGTGGTCCAAGCTCCGGGCCGGCATGTACTTCCGCCGCAGTAAGCTCCGCGCGACCGCCCGCTGGCTCAAGTACGTGGCGTTGTACGACGACTGGCTCGACTACATTGTTCACAAGGTCGCCCGGCGAAGCGGGGTTTCGGTCGAATTGACCGCGCGCGAGCGCCGGTGGCCCCTCATCTTCCTCTGGCCCAAAGTCATCCGATTCCTCCGCACCCGACCTCAACGTCGTAGCTGACATGACCGTCACGACTTACATCGCTCTCGCCGTCGCCGGTTTCTTCCTGCTCACGATGCCGATCTTCGCCATCGTCGCCCGCGGCCGGCCAGTGGACGCGGACGTGGCCCGCCGCCCGACGACGTTTCTCCTCGGCTACTGGGTGCGCGACTGGCTCATGTGGCTCATCGCCCCCCTCGAACGGCTCCTCGTCGCGTGGAAGGTCTCCCCGGACTTCTTCAACTACCTGGGCGGGGCGATGGG
>JADGGM010000065.1 GCA_019689955.1 Gemmatimonadaceae bacterium | reverse complement strand
GTCGTGCGCGGCGGGGAGCGCGCCGGGGCGCCGGTGGTCGCCACCGTGCTCCCCGCCGCCCACTACCCCGCCCTGCGCATCACGGCCGTGACCGCGGCACCGCCCCCACCGGACACGCTCGCCGTCGGGAGCGGCGGACGCATCGCAGGCGCAGGGGCCGAGCGAAGCGCGATGCTCGAGACCACGCTGGACCGCAGCGCGGGCACGGTCGTCGTGGGCGGGTGGATCGCGCCGAACGCGGTCGACACGATCGACGTCGTCTTCCCCGACCAGCGAGCGGCGTACCTCGACGCGCTGGGCGAAGCGCTCGCGGCGCGCGGGATCGCGGTGGAGCACGGCGCCGACGCCGGGAGCGCCGCCGGGCGGCGGGGACTCGGAGCCAAGCATCGCGCGTCGCGGCGCGCGTGCCGTGCGCCCCACGATACGGCGCAGCGGCTCGACACCCTCTTCGTCTACCAGTCGCCGCCGCTCCGCGACGTGCTGCGCGCGATGCTCAAACCGTCGCAGAATCAGATCGCCGAGATCCTGCTCAAGACCATCGCGCTGCAGCGCACCGGCGTGGGACGCGCGGACAGCGGCGCGAAGGTGGTAGCGCAGCAGTTGCTCGCGTGGGGAGCGCAGCCGGACGGGTTCATCATCCGCGACGGGAGCGGGCTCTCGCGCTACGACTACCTGACCCCCGAGACGCTCGTGCACGTGCTCGCGGCCATCCAGCGCGATCCCGCGTTCAGCGCGTTCTACGATGGCCTTCCGATCGCCGGCGTCGACGGGACGATCGCGCACCGGATGCGCGGGACTCCCGCGGCGGGGAACGTACACGCCAAGACCGGATTCGTCGCCAACGCGCGTTCCCTCTCGGGGTACGTCACCACGGCGGACGGGCACGTGCTCATCTTCAGCGCGCTGTGCAACAACTGGACGGCGCCGGTGCGCGACATCGAGCGCGTGCAGGACGCGATCGCGGCGCGGCTCGCCGCGCTCTCCCTCGCCGGAGCGCGCTGAATGCTCTCCGTCGCCGAGGCGAGCGCGCGGATCCTCGCGGACGTCCGTCCGTTGAGCGTGGAGCGCGTGGCGCTCCTCGACGCCGCGGGGCGCGTGCTCGCCACACCCGTCGTCTCGCCGCTCACGATCCCGGCGTGGGACAACGCCGCCATGGACGGCTACGCGGTCCGCGGCGACGACATCGCCGGAGCGAGCGCCGAGTCGCCGGTGACGCTCACCGTGATCGAGAGCGTGGCCGCGGGGGCGTTCCCATCGCAGCCCGTGCGCCCGGGGACCGCGGTGCGCATCATGACCGGCGCGCCCATCCCGCCGGGAGCGGACACGGTCGTGCGCGTCGAGGACACCGACGGCGGGACCGCGCAGGTCACGATCCGCAGCACGCGCGACCTGCGGCGCAACGTGCGCGGGCGCGGGGAGGACATCGCGCGCGGCACCGTGGTGCTCGAGCGCGGCACGCCGATCGGGGCGGCGCAGATCGGGGTGCTGGCCTCGGTGGGGGCGTCGAGCGTGGACGTGTACCGCCGGCCGCGCGTCGCGTTCCTCGGCTCCGGCGACGAGATCGTGGACCTCGACCGGTTCAATGAGGCGATCGACGGGCGGAAGGTCGTCACGTCGAACAGCTACACGCTGCACGCGATGATCCGCACCGCCGGGGGCGAGCCGGTGAACCTCGGTGTCGCGCGCGATGACCCCGCGGACCTGCGCGAGCGACTGGAGCGTGCGGCGGGGTGCGATCTCGTCATCACGTCGGCCGGGATCTCCGCGGGGGAGGCGGACTACATCCGCGCGGTGTTGGCCGAGATGGGGGTGGAGCTCACCGTGTGGAAGGTGCGCATGCGCCCCGGCGCGCCGCTCGGCTTCGGGTGGCTGCGCGACATGCCGTGGCTCGGCCTCCCGGGGAACCCCGTGAGCACGATGGTGACCTTCGAGCTCTTCGCGCGCCCCATGCTGCGCCGCATGCTCGGGCACACGCTCCTCTTCCGGCGCGCCGTGCCGGTGACGCTCGAGGAGCCGGTGTCGATCGGCGCGCGGCTCACGCACTTCCTCCGGGCGATCGTCACCGTGCGCGATGACGGAACGATGACGGCGCGGCTCACCGGGCCGCAGGGGTCGGGGATCCTGACCTCGATGGCGCGCGCCAACGCGCTGCTCGTCGTCCCCGAGGACCGGCAGCAGGTGCCCGCGGGGGAGGTGCTGCACGCCATCCTGCTCACCGACGACGCGTACCTCACCAACCAGTTCTCGCTGTGACGCTTGCGTCCTGCGCGGCGCTCGTCGAGGAGCTGGAGCGCCGCTACGTGGTCGAGACGGAAATGGTGACCGTCGGCGCGCACGCCGTGGAGCTGATCCGTCCGCGGAGCGCAGAGGAGCTCATCAGCGAGGAAGACTTCGCGCGCGACGAGCGGCTCCCGTACTGGGCCGCGCTCTGGCCCTCGGCGCACCCCCTCGCGGCGCGGGTCATGGAGGAGCACGGCGCCGGGCGCTCGCTGCTCGAGCTCGGGTGCGGGCTCGGGCTCGTCACGATCGCCGCGATGCGCGCCGGGTTCGCCGTGCTGGCCACCGATTACTACGACGACGCGCTCCGCTTCACACGCGCCAACGCGTGGCGCGCGCTCGGGCGCGAGCCGGAGACACGGCACGTGAACTGGCGCGACCTCCCGAGCGATCTCGGCGTGTTCGACCGCGTGGTCGCGGCGGACGTGCTGTACGAGCGGCCGTACGGCGAGCTGGTGGCCGGCGTGCTCGCGCGCACCCTGGCGCCGGACGGGCTGGCGCTCATCGCGGACCCGGGGCGGGTGGCAGTCGAAGCGTTCCTCGCCGCGTGCGGGGCGCGCGGGCTCGAGGTGCGCGAGACGGAGGAGCGGCCGTACGCGGCGGGGAACGTGCGGCAGACGATCCGGATCTACGCGATCGCGCGGATCGCGATCTGAACGCGGGACAACGTCGAGCGCGATCGGTGGCAAGCGGGCCAGGCGTGCGGCCCGTGTTCCACCTCGAGCGCGCGCCGCGCTGAACAGCGCCGCGCCATCTGCGCGCCAGGCCTGCGCCTGGCGCGCCGGGCCGTACCCACCACGAGTTGCCCGGGTCACAACGCCTATTGTCGCACTGCAATCAGCGTTTATAATCGCGCCGTCTTCGCCTTGGCGAACCACTCACCATCAAGGAGGTTCGGCATGGCGATGCAGCTCGATCGAATGCGTTGTCCCTCACCCTCCGAGAATGGCGCTTCGCGCGCCTCAGCGGGACGTCCGCGCACGAAGCACCGTGCGGCGGGCCGGAGCTCTGTCCGTCGTACCATCACCCGGTGCAACAGACAGTCGCGCGGTGCACTTGTCCTCACCGTCGCCGCGCTGGTGGTGGCGTGCCACGACAGCTCGCTGCCGCTAACCCCCAACCGTCCTACCGTTGCCGCGAGCTTCGTCACCGGCAATGCCGCCGCGCACCTCGATGCGCGTGGTCACTTCCAGCTCCCAATGCCGGCCCCCGCGTGGCCCGACGAGGAGATCGATGCGGCCCGCGCCGAGGCGATCGCGAAGATCGACGTGCGCGTGTTCGACCGTTCCATCCGTGGTTGGCTCGAGAAGGAGCACGGTGGACCCATCGACCTCGACGCGCTGTCCGTTTGTGGTCCCACCTACTACGCTGATACCCCATTCGATGTGATGCCTGCGGCCGCGGGTACAGTCTACCGAGTTGGCCTCGGCCCGGCGTGGTTGGTTTCCTTCTGCGACGCGGACGGAGTCCAGGTGTTGAGCGAGGCCGTCCCCGCACTCGCGACGAACATCGAGATCAAGGGGAATCTGCTGATCTGGCGTGGCGGCAACCTCGGTGGCAGCATCATCTCCTCCGGCGTCCCTCCGGGGATGGCCATTCCGCTGCCACCGGAAGAGGCAGTGCGCTTTGCCGCATCTCTGACTGGGCGGCGCGTGAGCGAGGTCCCGCAGTTGCTCCGCCTCAGTTGGTCTCCGTTCGGTGCGCCGCAGATGACCGCCTGGCGACTCACGCTCGACGCCCCAGCGCACGTGCGCGGCGCGAATGCGGGGACCGCATCCGATGAGACGACGGTCTACGTCAGCAATACCTACAACGCCGACCGTGTCGAGCGGCTCTACCGCGCACGCATCGACACGACAGGGCTTCCACCGGACGAGGTGCGTGCGACAGCAGTTACCGGCCCTACAGGACAGATCACGAAGGTCCCCCTTCGTCGTCGGGTGGGTATCCCGCGCGCACTCGAAGTCATCACCCCGATCGCCCAGGAGAAGTAAACCATGCGGAAGCCTAGGATCTCATGGCGCGCCGTCGGGCTCCTCTTTCTCGCTGCGCCCCTCACGGCGTACTCGTGTGACGCGGGCATCGAGAACAACTGCACGGTCGGCGCGGACCTGACGTGGCAGGCGGATGGCATGTCTTTCGGGCGAATCGAGCCTCGCCAGTGCCCGTACGTGGTGCTCGCCCCTGGCGGGCTCGTCCCACTGAAAGAGATCGTGATCGCGCCGGACTATTACCTCGACCAGGGTCTCCAGGTCGCTGGATCAGTCGTCAACGCCCTTGGCGACGACGTGTCCGCCGGAGTAGCTGGAAGCTTCTACGTGCCGCAATACGACGGAACAGCGTTCGCGACCGTTAGCGGTGCCTTCGCCGGAGCGACCACGGACCCCGTTCATGACAGTGCATGGGGCGCATCGCAAACGCCGAATACGCAAATCGCATGGGCGTGGGCAATCTTGACCGGTTCGGTAGACAATTCGTCGTACACGAAGCTCGTCGGAGGGCCGAGCGGCGTGCTCGCGACGCAGGCCGGGTCGTGGTACGCCGAGGTTCCTCTGGACACCGTGTCGTATCTGTATCAGTGGCGCGTGAACGGCGTGCCGATCTCCGGAGCGACGAATCGAACCTTCGCGACGACACTCGCCAATGGCGACGCCACCATAAGCGCCATCGTGACCCGATCCGACTACACTGCGGACACAATCACCAAGAGTATCGCAGTCCATGTGGGAGCATGGATCGATGGACCGACAAGCATCACCAGCACGGGAACGTATACATGGACGGCGGTCCCGTCTGGAAGCAGCAGTGGGGGATACACGTACCAGTGGGCGTACAAGGACTACGGCTCTAGCTCGTGGATCTCGCTAGGTACTGGTCAATCCGCGTCGCGAGGGCTGAGCACGTCATCGTCGTCGTTTTCCCTCCGGGTGACAGTCAGCGCGCCCGGATACACGAGCTACACTGCTCAGACTGACGTCGACGTCATCTCCTCAGGAGGCGGCGGGGGCTGCAATCCGTTTTGCTGAATAGCTGAGCCATCGATACGTGATCTCGCGCCTGGCACGATCGCAAGGCACGGATCCTTTGGAACCACGGAGCGCGACGCGATCTCCCGCCGGATCGCACTCTGCGCACGCCCGGGGCACACGCCGGCAGGACGTCGTCCGCGCCGCCGCCACGGACTGTCTTATGCAAGAAGGTCGAGGGACAACCCCCGCCTCCCCCTCGCCATGCGCAGAGCCCAGAAGAATCAGCTCACGTTCTCCGGCATCTGGCTCCTGGTCGCGCTCGCGCTCCTCTGGCTCGTGCAGTTCGCGCTCACGCGTCCGAAGGGGCCGCGAGAGGTACCGTACAGCGAGCTCCTCTCGGAGCTCCGCGCGGGGCACATCGAGTCGGTCGAGATCACGCCGACCGACATCACGGCTCGGCTCGCGGCGCGCGCCGGCGCCCCGACAGCCGCCGCGCCGGCGGGCTCCACCGCCGCCCCCGGGACCACTGCCGGGCGCGCCCGTCCGAGCGCCGCCCTCGCGGCGGCCGCGATCCGCACTACACGTCTCCCTGACATCGACGAGACCGCGCTCATCCAGGAGCTGGAAGCGCGCGGGGTCGTGATCAGGGGGCAGCAGGAGCACGTCTCCGCATGGCGGGGGTTGCTGTTCAGTTGGGGGCCGCTCCTCGTCCTCTTCTTCGTCTATCTGTTCATCATGCGCCGCATCGCGCAGCGCGGCGGGCCGCTGAGCGTGGGGCGCGCGCAGCCGCGGATCTACGACCGCAACGCGGAGCAGCGGATCACCTTCGCCGACGTGGCCGGCGTGGACGAGGCCGAGGGGGAGCTGATGGAAGTCGTGAGCTTCCTCAAGTCGCCCGACCGCTATCGCGCCATCGGCGCGCGCATCCCCAAAGGCGTGCTCCTCGTCGGCTCCCCCGGGACCGGGAAGACATTGCTCGCCCGCGCGGTCGCCGGAGAAGCGAACGTGCCGTTCTTCTCGCTCTCGGGCTCGGAGTTCGTGGAGATGTTCGTGGGAGTCGGCGCGGCGCGCATGCGCTCGCTCTTCGACCAGGCGAAGCAGCGCGCGCCGTGCATCATCTTCATCGACGAGCTCGACGCGATCGGGAAGACGCGCGGCGGCGTGACGACCATCGCCACGCACGACGAGCGCGAGCAGACGCTCAACCAGTTGCTCGTCGAGATGGACGGCTTCGACCCCGGACGCGGCGTGATCATCATGGGCGCGACGAACCGCCCCGAGGTGCTCGACCCCGCGCTCCTCCGTCCCGGGCGCTTCGACCGGACGGTGGTCGTGGACCGCCCCACTGCCGAAGGGCGGCTCGCGATCCTCCGCGTCCACACGCGCCACGTGAAGCTCGCCGGCGACGTCAACCTGGAGGAGGTGGCGCAGCGCACCGTCGGGATGGTCGGCGCGGACCTGGCCAACGTGGTGAACGAGGCCGCGCTCGCGGCGGGGCGGCGCGGCGCGACCGAGGTGCACGCGCGCGACTTCGAGGAGGCGGTGGACCGCATCCAGCTCGGGCTCGAGCGCCGCGGAAAGGTCATGAGCGACGCGGAGAAGCGGCGCGTGGCGTTCCACGAGATCGGGCACGCGCTCGTGGCGCTCTCCATGCGGCACGCGGACCCGGTGCACCGGGTGTCGATCATCCCGCGCTCGATCGGCGCGCTCGGCACCACGCTCCAACTGCCGACGGAAGACCGCTACCTCATCACGCGCGACGAGCTGCGTGACCGCCTGTGCGTGATGCTCGGCGGACGCGCGGCGGAGGAGCTGACGTTCGAGGACGTGTCGACCGGCGCGCACAACGACCTCGAGCGCGCGACGGAGACGGCGCGGCAGATGGTCTGCCGCTTCGGGATGAGCGATGTCCTGGGCCCGGTGACGTTCGGGCGGCCGGCGGGCTCGCGCTTCCTACAAGTCCCCGTGGAGCTGGGGGACGGCCGGAACTACAGCGAGGAGACGGCACGCCTGATCGACGCCGAGGTGCGCCGCCTCGTGGACGAAGCCCACGAGCGCGCCCGCGCAGTGCTCACCGAGCGCCGGGCCACGCTCGACCGCATGGCGCAGAAGCTCCTCGAGCGCGAGACGCTCGACCGCCCCGCGCTCGATGCGCTCCTCGCCGAGGAGCATGGCCACGCGGAGGCGCCGGAGCCGGCCGCGTCGGGTGGGGCCGCGCGCCGGTGATGGGCGGCGCCCCCCGCCGCACCGGCGCGGCTACGCGAGCTGGCTCGCCACCACCTCGGCGATGTCGTACACCGGCACCTCCGACTCCTTCGCCTTGAGGCCATCGCTCATCATCGTCATACAGAACGGGCACGCCACCGCGATCGCGTCGGCGCCCGTGGCGAGCAGCTCCTCGGTGCGCTCGATGTTGATGCGCTTCCCCTGGCGCTCCTCCATGAACATCCGCCCGCCCCCTGCCCCGCAGCAGAAGCCGCGGTCGCGCGTGCGCGCCGGCTCCACGAGGTCCACGACCGGCAGCGCGCGCCGGAGCGTCTCGCGCGGGGCGTCGTAGATGTCGTTGTAGCGGCCGAGGTAGCAACTGTCGTGATAGGTGATCGAACGCAGGCCATCACGGCGCTCGGCGAGCGGGACGCGCCCCTCCTGCAGCAGCCGCTCGATGTACGTCGAGTGGTGGATCACCTCGTAGTTGCCGCCGAGCTGCGGGTACTCGTTCCCGATCTGGTGGAAGCAGTGCGGGCACATCGTGACGACCGTCTTCACCTCGTAGCGGTCGAGCGTCTCGATGTTCTGCTTGGCGAGCATCTGGTAGAGGTACTCGTTCCCCATGCGGCGCGCGGGGTCGCCGTTGCACGTCTCTTCCTGGCCGAGGATGGCGAAGGAGATCCCCGCCGCGTTCATGATCTGCGCGAACGCGCGGGCGATCTTCTTCGCACGGTCGTCGAACGAGCCCATGCACCCCACCCAGAAGAGCACCTCCGGCCGCTCGCCGCGCTCCATCATCTCCGCCATGGTGCGCACCTCGAGCCCCTCGGCCCATTTCGCGCGGTCCGCGGGGTCGAACGCCCACGGGCTGCCGTTGCGCTCCATCGCCTCGAACGCCGGCTGCACCTCCTCGGGGAAGCGCGACTCCATGAGCACGAGGTTGCGGCGGAGGTCGATGATGTGATCGAGGTGCTCGATCCCCACCGGGCACTCCTGGATGCACGCGCGGCAGGTGGTGCACTGCCAGAGCTCTTCCTCGGTGATGAAGTTGTCGAGCAGCCGGTGCTCGAGGACCGCCGTCGCGCTCTGCGCCCCCGCGCCGTCCCCCACCATGAGCGGCCCCTTCTCCATGAGGCGCTGCCGGGTGTTGATGATGATCTTGCGCGGGCTCAGCACCTTTCCGGTCGAGCTCGCGGGGCACGCGGCGGTGCACCGGCCGCACTCGGTGCACGAGTAGCCGTCGAGGAGGTCCTTCCAGGTGAGGTGCTCCACGTCGGACGCGCCGAACTGCTCCGCCCCCTCGGCCTCGAGATCCAGGAAGCGGATCGCGCCCTTGGTGTCGGGGCCGTTGGCGTTGGAGAAGTAGACGTTGGGGATCGACGTGATGATGTGCAGGTGCTTCGAGTACGGCAGATAGTTCAGGAACGCAAGCACCAGGAGCGCGTGCGTCCACCAGAAGATCCCGTGCCCCACCGCCGCCGCCGACGGGCTCACGCCGACGAGCCCCTGGGCGAGCCCGTGCGAGATGAACTTCTCGCGGACGATGGAGCCCGGCTCGAGCGCGAGCTGGAAGGCGTTGGCGAGGAACATCGTCACCATGAGCCCACCGATCGCGCCGAGGATGAGGAGCGCGTCCGCCTGGTGGGTGCCGTCCCCCTGGAGGCGGCGCGGGTGGATCACGAGGCGGCGGTAGAAGGCGTAGCCGATCGCCCCCAGCACCAGGACCCCGAAGAGGTCCTGCGACACCGAGTAGAGGCGGTAGAGCCAGGTGGGGAGGAACCCGTAGGAGAACGACGGGAAGATCCCCTGGAGGATCAGCTCCGCGGTCCCCGCCGTGAGCACGCAGAAGCCCCAGAAGATGAGCGCGTGCATGATGCCGGCCTTCGGGTCGCGCATCAGCTTCTTCTGCGCGAGCGCGATCACGAGCACGTTCTTCAGCCGCGCGGCCGGGTGGTCGAAGCGGTTCTCCGGGCGTCCGAGCTTCAGGTAGGAGACGAGCCGTTGGACGTTGTAGGAGAAGAACCCCGCGGCGATGACGACGACGACGAGGAAGATGACGTTGGAGGTGTGCATGGGGGGGAAGCTAGGGGGCCCGAAGGG
>JADGGM010000064.1 GCA_019689955.1 Gemmatimonadaceae bacterium | reverse complement strand
CACCCTCTCCACGATCGACGTCCCCACGCTCATCATCGCGGGGGAGGAGGACGTGCTCGCCCCGCTACGCGACGCCGAGGCCATGCACCGCGCCATCGCCGGCAGCCGCCTCGAGGTGATCCCCGGCGCCGGGCACGTGAGCAACATCGAGCGCCCGGCGGCGTTCAACGCCGTCGTGAGCGGGTTCGCGAGCGCCGTCGCACGGGCGCCGCACGGGTGAAACGTCGTTTCACCGTTCCGCCCGCTTGGCGCCCTGGATATTATTAGGCGCTGTCCCCCCCCAAACGACCCATTGGAGCCAGGATGACCGCTGCCCCGGCCGCCGTTTCCGTGGCGGAGCTGGAAGAGATCGCGCGCACTTTGCGCTGCCACGTGCTACGCATGATCGCTGCCGCCAACAGCGGGCACCCCGGCGGCTCCCTCTCCGCGACGGAGATCGTCTGCGCGCTGTACTTCGGCGGCGTGCTCCGCCACGATCCCGCGCAGCCGCTGTGGCCCGACCGCGATCGCTTCATCCTCTCCAAGGGGCACGGCGTCCCGGTGCTCTACGCGGCGCTCGCCGAGCGCGGGTACTTCGACGTGGAGGAGCTCTGGACGCTCCGGCAGATCGACTCGCGCATGCAGGGGCACCCGGTGCAAGGGGTCACCCCCGGGATCGAGGCCTCCACCGGCTCGCTCGGGCAGGGGCTCTCGATCGGGATCGGCCACGCGCTCGCTGCGCGCCTCGATGGGCGCGACTACCACACCTTCGTGCTCATGGGCGACGGCGAATGCCAGGAAGGGCAGGTATGGGAGGCCGCGATGACCGCGGGGAACTATCGCCTCGGCTCGCTCACGGCGATCGTCGACGCCAACAAGTTCCAGCTCGACGGCCCCGTGGACGCGATCAACTCCCTCGCTCCACTCGACGCCAAGTTCGCCGCGTTCGGCTGGCGCGTGATCGAGGTCGATGGGCACGACATCGCCGCGGTGGTCGACGCGCTGCAGCAGGCCCGCGCCGGCACCGACGCGCCCACGTGCATCATCGCGCACACGGTGAAGGGGAAAGGGGTCTCCTTCATGGAGCACAACAACGAATTCCACGGCAAGGCGCCCACCGCGGAGCAGCTCGCGGCGGCGCTCGAGTCGCTCTCCTGATTCATGGCTCAGACCCTCGCTCTCCCCCTCGGCCGCGCCACGCGCGAAGCGTACGGCGACGCGCTCCTCGTGCTCGGCACGGTGAACCCGGACGTCGTGGTGATCGACGCCGACCTCGCCAAGTCCACCTTCAGCTGGACGTTCGGCAAGCAGTTCCCCGACCGGTTCTTCAACATCGGGATCCAGGAAGCCAACATGGTCGGCGTGGCGAGCGGGCTCGCCTCGAGCGGGAAGATCCCGTTCATCTCCAGCTTCGCCGCGTTCGTGCTGTGCAAGGGGTTCGACCAGCTCCGCATGGGGGCCGCGTACCCGCGCCTCAACGTGAAGGTCGCCGGCTCACACGGGGGGATCTCGATCGGCGAGGACGGGGTCTCGCAGCAGTCGGTGGAGGACGTCGCGCTCGCCTGCGCGCTCCCCGGCTTCGTGGTGTGCGTCCCCGCGGATGAGCACGCAATGCGGGCGGCCGTGCACGCCGCCGCCGCGCACGATGGACCGGTGTACCTACGACTCGGCCGCCCCAAGGCACCGATCGTGCACGAGCCGGCCGTGCCGTTCGCGTTCGGCAAGGCGATTCAGCTGCGCGATGGCGACGCGCTCACGATCGTGGCCAACGGCCTCCTCGTGAGCGAGGCGCTCCTGGCGGCGGAGGAGCTCTCGGCGCACGGGATCGAGGCGCGTGTGCTCGACATGCACACCGTCAAGCCGCTCGACCGCGAGGCCATCGCCCGCGCCGCGCGCGAGACCGAGGCGCTGGTGGTGGCCGAGGAGCACCTGCACCATGGAGGGCTCGGGAGCGCCGTGGCGCAGGCCGCCTCGCTCGCCGCGCCGGTGCCGATCGAGTACGTGGACCTCGGCGATCAGTACGCGGAGTCGGGGAAGCCCGGAGACCTGATGAAGAAGTACGGCATGACCGCCGCCGCGATCGTGGCGGCCGCGCAGCGCGTCATCGCGCGGCGATGATGCAGGTCCCGCCCAGCCACTCGCTGCTCGCTGCTGGGCGCAGTTGGCCGCTCTGGGTCACTGCCATCGCGGTGATCGCCGGGGTGTCCGCGCTCGCGTCGGTGTGGATGGGGCGGCACCACTCCACGCGCGCGAAGGTCGTCTGGACCGTAATCGTGATCGTGATCCCGATCCTGGGCCCTCTCGCCTGGTTCGCGCTGGGACGGGAACGGCGGGACTGACGCACGAAGCCCACGGACGCGCCGGGCAAACGCTCGCCGGGGCGCCCGTGGGCTCACGGCCAAGCGCTCAGCGCGTGGGCCGCTGCGGGGGCGTGTCGCTCTTGAAGACGTCCCGATTGATCTGGATGTACTGCTTGAGGTTCGCCGGCACGTCCTCCTCGGGGAAGATGGCCGTCACCGGACACTCGGGCTCGCACGCCCCACAGTCGATACACTCATCCGGGTGGATGTAGAGCTGGTCAGGTCCCTCGTAGATGCAGTCGACCGGACACACATCTACACACGCTTTGTCCTTGACCCCAATGCAGGCCTCAGTGATTACGTAGGGCATTGCTCGCCTCGAAGGTACGCATCCAACCCAGGAAGTACCGAGTAAAGTAACGAGAAATCGATCCAACGGCAGGGGATGGGGCGGCCGACCGAGGCGTGCGCCCTCGCGCGTCGAGGGACCGGCGGGCGCTCCCCGAGACCGACGGTATGTTCGAGCTCTGGCATCGCGTGGCAATCTTCTCCGCGCTCGCAGCACGCGGGTGGCACCAGCTCCCGCCGGAGCCGCTGGGGCGGTACGAGGCGGGAGAGTCGCACGTCTTCGTGCGCGAGGACGAGACGCTCGTGCTCCGCGCCGGGGCCGCGGCGGGGATGATCCGCCTCTGGCGCCCGGGGGCCGGGGAGGTGGTGGCGACCGTGGAGCCGGGGCACCGGACGTACCGCCTCGTGCTCCAGCCGCGCGACGGCGCGCGCTGGCAGGCGGCGCTCCACGAGTGGGCCGACCGCGTCTCGGGCACCGCCCCGGCGACGTGACCTTTCTCCCGAGAGGAGACCGAGCATGGCAGGACGGCCGTACATCCTGAGCGAGACGACGTGGTACGATGTCGCGCGGACCACGTACGAGGTGGCGGTGCTCCCGTGGGGGGCCACGGAAGCCCACAACTACCACCTCCCCTACGGCACGGACACGATCGAGTCCGAGCACCTCGCCGCCGAGTCCGCGCGCCGCGCCTGGGAGGCGGGGGCCCGCGTGGTCGTGCTCCCGGCGATCCCCTTCGGCGTCAACACCACGCAGCTCGACATCCCCCTCTGCATCAACATGAACCCGAGCACGCAGAGCGCGATCCTGCGCGATGTGGCGCGCGCGCTCGCGCCCCACGGGGTGCGGAAGCTCGTCATCTTCAACGGCCACGGGGGGAACGACTTTCGGCCGCTGATCCGCGAGCTGTACCCCGAGCTCCCGCTCTTCCTCTGCACGCTCGACTGGTACAAGGCCGTGGACCCGCGCTCCTTCTTCACCGACCCCGGCGACCACGCCGGGGAGCTGGAGACGAGCGTGGTGCAGCACATCGCCCCCGAGCTGGTGCGCCCCCTCTCGGACGCGGGCTCGGGGCACGAGCGGCGCTGGCGCCTCTCGGCGCTGCGCGAAGGGTGGGCCTGGGCGCCACGCCAGTGGACACGGGTGACGGCCGACACCGGGATCGGGGACCCCGCCGCGGCGACGCCGGAGAAGGGGCGCCGCTACGCGGACGCCGTGGCCGCGCGGATCGCGGACTTCTTCATCGAGCTCGCCGCCGCGGACCTCAACGACCTGTACGCGTAGCCCCGTCCGAGGCGGGCGGAGAGCGGAGCGGCCCCTTGGTCGCGACCGCGATCACGCTCAACCCGCTCCACGGGAGCGCGCGATCGATCCGGCGCAGCAGCGGGAGGAGCGTGTCGAGCGCCTTGAGCTGCACGCGCGAGAAGGTCCGGCGGCGGAGCACGCGCCCGTTGAGCCACCACCCCGGGCGCGAGAAGCGGTTGAAGTCGAAGAGCCGCTGGACCTGGAACCCCGCCGCGGTGAGCGAGTCGACCAGCGTCTGCGGCGTGTAGCGCTCGCGGTGCTCCAGCGCTTCGTCCAGCGTGCCGTAGAGCTCCGGGTGCTGCGGCACGAGGATCACCGCGCGCCCGCCCGGTGCCAGCGCCCGATGGATGTTGGCCAGCGCCACGTCGGGGCGCGACACGTGCTCGAGCACGTTGATCATGAGCACGGTGTCGAAGATCCCCTCGAGCCCGCGGAAGTGCTCCGGCTCGGCCGCGTCCACCTCGAGTGCGTGCAGGTACGGCTTCCCCATCGCGTACGAGGAGAGATAGTCCAGGTAGCTCGGGTTGATGTCCGAGGCCACGTAGAGCTCGCGCGGGATGAACTGGCTCGTGAGCGTGCCGATCCCCGCGCCGATCTCGAGCACGCGCTCCCCGACGAAGGGGCGCAGCGTGTCCCCCATCCACAGGTTGAAGCGCCGCGCCTTCTCCATCTCCACGAGGATGCGCGAGCCGTACTCGTCATCCTGGTACAGATCGTCGACGAGCGCGAAGCGCATCATCGCGCCGAGGGCGCGGAGCCCGTCGCGCGCACGGATCTTCTTCCCCTCGCGCTCCGAGCGCGGGAGGTAGCGGATCGGCACCTCGAACACGCTGGACCGCCGCTTGGCGAGCTTGAAGGCGAGCTCCACCTCGATCCGGAAATCATCGCTCCGAAGCGGGATGGACCTGAGGAGCGTCGTGCGCACCGCTTTGTAGCCGGTCTCGAGGTCGGTGAGACTGAGGTCGGTGAGCCAGTTCCCGAGCGCGGTGAGCGCGCGGTTGACCATGGTGTGCCGGTGGCGGAGCGCGCGGCGGTACGGGGCCGCGAGATAGCGCGACCCGAAAACCGCGTCGGCCCCTTCGGTAACGAAGGGGACGAGGAGCGCGGGGATGTCCGCGGGATCGTACTCGAGGTCCGCGTCGTGGATGAGCGTGACCTCCCCCGTCGCGCGCGCGAGCGCAGTGCGCAGCGCCGCGCCCTTCCCGCGGTTGCGGTCGTGGTGCACGAGGGTCACGCGCGGATCGGAGGCGGCGATGGCGCGCAGCACGTCGCCGCTCCCGTCGGTGCACCCGTCGTCGACGACGATGACCTGGAGTCCGGCGATGAGCTCGTGCTCGAGTTGCAGGACGCGGCGGAGGCTCTCCGCCAAGAGGTGGCGCTCGTTGTACACCGGCGTCACCACCGTCACGGTGAGCGCGCGCGGCTGGATGCGGGCGCGGCTCACGGAGCGCGCAGCGGGGAGCGCGGGGATCGCGCGCGGCGCGACGTGGACGGATGGCGGCGCGCCGGCCGGTGCCTGGTCCGGGGTCACGTGCTCGAGTGGCATGAACGGCTCGCTGACGGAAGCGCCGCTCGGAAGCGGCGACGCGCCGTCAAGTGCAGCGACCATGCCACCCGGCGCGCTTGTGTCCGGATGGCTCACAGGCCGGGAGCGACCGGCGGGCGTCGGAGAGGTGGTGGCTCAGCGATCCGGCCGGACGCCGAACCAGATGGCGGCTACCGGCGCCAGGCCGGCACCCCCGCGCCACTGCGGTGGAGCTCGGGGTTCTCGCGGTAGAGGGTCGTCGTCTTCCCGATCACCTGCACCACGTCGGCGTGCACGGCCGCGGCGAGCTGCTGCGCCGCTTCGCGCGCGCCGAGGTCGGCGTTGCGCCCCAGCTGGATCTTCACCAGCTCGCGCGTGCGAAGCGCGTCATCCACGGTCTGAATGAGCGCGGGGGTGAGCCCGTGCTGTCCGATGTGTACCGCCGGCTCCAGGTGGTGCGCCTCGGCCCGCAGCGTCGCCCGCCGCTTCGGGGTCAGCGTCACGGTCGCTCCTTCGCGGGCTTGGGCGGCTGGAAGACCAGCGGCACGTTGCTCGTGGTCGGCGACGCGTTCTTCCCGGCGGCGACCTGTCGCCCGGAGCTGCCGAGGTACTCGGATGGGTAGTAGAAGCGGAACGCCCGCCGATCGCACTGAATGACCGCGAACGGATCCCCGCGCCGCACGAGCTTCTCCAGATCCTCGCGGCTCGGCTGGCAGCTGTAGGCGTTGAGCCCTCCGGCGAAGCACGTCTTCACGTCGTCGCCGGTGCAGGTGCTGGGCGTGTGCGTGTGCAGCTCGGGCCTCCCCGGCGCACAATCGAAGTCCACGCTGCTCGGCCCCGCGCTCCGCGTGTTTGCCGGCACCACCGCGAACACCCGGAACACCGAGTCATCCTGCACCGGCGTCCGCGACACGTGACGCACGCCGATGGAGTAGTCCACGATGCAGTACGCCCGCTCGACCTGGCGCGGGTTGTCGTTCCAGAGCGAATCAAGCTGCAGGCGTGGGACGTCCATCACCACGCCATAGTGAACGGTCTGGGCTCGTGCAGGAAGGGGGAGAGCGGGAACAGCGGAAACGGAGAGAGCAACCAGTGCCGCGATCATCGCCGCGGTTCGTGCCATGCCTCCGACGAGGTGCGTTGCCTTCGTGTAGGTGAGCTTACGTGCCATGCAATCCATCCTCTCGTGGTCTTCGGCCTCCCCAGAGCTCCCCACCCCGCGCGGCCGGAATTCGACAGTGCGTTCGTGAGCATGACGTCATTCCCCTCCGGAGCGCCGCGCCTGCCGCCGAAGAACCCGAGAGCTCGGTGATGCCGCTGCACGAGCGTCGGCATCACCGAGGAGCGTCGAGGCACCATACATGCCAGGGGGTTCGGGCGGTGTGAGGCACCAACGCACACGTTGTGCTCTTTGTGCCAGACGATCGGTTCGAGCCAGGTGATACACCTCGTGCCAGCTCCTGCTCCCGAACGATCGTTTGGCTGGCGTGCGCCGGCGCGGGGGGCCCCGGGGGGGGGGGGGGGGGGCGGGGGGACGCTGGTACAGCGGCTGGGACCGGGCGGCGGCGGATCAGTCGCCCGGCGTCCCGGCCAGCTCGCGCGCGTACGCCGTGTCGGGCGGCACGGGCTCGATGGGGGCGAGCCCCGCCTCCTTCGCGAGCGTGGCGATCCCTTCGTCGATCGTGCGCGAGTGGTGCATCGAGCAGAACTTGGGGCCGCACATCGCGCAGAACTCGGCGCTCTTGAAGTACTCCGCCGGGAGCGTCTCGTCATGATACTCGCGCGCGCGCTCCGGGTCGAGGGAGAGACGGAACTGCTCGTTCCAGTCGAACGCGTAGCGCGCCCGGGAGAGCGCGTCGTCGCGGTCCCGCGCCCCCGGCCGGCCGCGGGCAATGTCGGCGGCGTGCGCGGCGATCTTGTAGGCGATCACCCCTTGCCGCACGTCCTCCGCGTTCGGGAGCCCCAGGTGTTCCTTCGGCGTCACGTAGCACAGCATGTCCGCGCCGTACCACCCGATCATCGCTGCGCCGATCGCGCTCGTGATGTGGTCGTAGCCCGGCGCGATGTCGGTGACGAGCGGTCCCAGCGTATAGAACGGCGCCTCGTGGCAGATCTCCTTCTGCTTGCGCACGTTCATCTCGATCTGGTGCATCGGGATGTGCCCCGGGCCTTCCACCATCACCTGGACGTCGCGCGCCCACGCCCGCGTGGTCAGCTCCCCCAACGTCTCCAGCTCCGCGAACTGCGCGCGGTCGCTCGCGTCGTGCAGCGACCCGGGGCGGAGCGAGTCGCCCAGCGAGATCGTCACGTCGTACTGCCGGAGGATGTCGAGCACGTCATCGAACCGCTCGTACAGCGGGTTCTGCTTGCGATGCGCCATCATCCACACCGCGTGCAGCGAGCCGCCGCGGCTCACGATCCCGGTGATGCGCCCGTACACGAGCGGCAGGTGCTCGAGCAGGATCCCGGCGTGGATGGTCATGTAGTCCACCCCTTGCCGCGCCTGGTGCTCGATCATGTCGAGGAGGTCGTTGGCCGTGAGCTCGGTGACGTCCTTCCCCATGAGCACGGCCTGATAGATGGGCACGGTGCCGATCGGCACGGTGGAGGCGGCGATGATCGCCTCGCGCACGGCGTCGATGTCCTTCCCGGTGGAGAGGTCCATGACGGTGTCGGCGCCGTAGCGCACGGCGAGGCGGAGCTTCTCGACCTCGGCCTCGATGGAGGAGCTGACGGCCGAGTTCCCGATGTTCGCGTTGATCTTCACCCGCGCGACCTTCCCGATCCCCATCGGCTCGAGCGCGCCGGCGAGGTGGTGGATGTTGGCCGGGATGATGAGGCGGCCGCGGGCGACCTCGGCGCGGACAAGCTCGGGCGCGAGCGCTTCCCGCTCGGCCACGACGCGCATCGCGTCGGTGATCTCCCCCGCGCGCGCGTAGCGCATCTGCGTGCGTGCTTCCATGGTCTCTGACTCCCTACGCCGGTACGAGCCGGATCAGGTTCGAAGGGACTCTCTCAGCCGCACGCCGAAGTGCGCGCGGCACCCCTGTCAGGAGGGAAACTTAGCGGGGGACACCGAATCGGGAAGCTGCATCGCGCGCTGGTACGCGTCGACGTGCTGCGCCACGGCGCGGCTCAGCTCGAACGTGTCGCGCACGTGCTCGTACCCGCGCAGCCCGCGCTCGCGCCACGCGTCGCCCGCGAGCAGGGCGTCGAGCCCCGCGGCCAGGTCGCCGTCGGCGGCGTGCACGCCGAAGCGGGCGGCGAACCCGTCGCAGTCGGTCGCGCTCAGGATGGCGCAGCGGTGCGCCCCGCCCTCCAGCCACGCGTCGGGGAGCCCGAGGTGGGCGCTCGCGCTCAGCAGGATCCAGCTCTCCGAGAGCACCTGCGAGAGCGCCTCGGACCGGAAGGGGTTCACGAAGCCGAGGAGGCGGACGTTGGCGAGCGGCGCGAGGGCGCGGCGGAGGTGCGCGTCGTACGCGCGGTCCATCGACCGCCCCACGCCGACGAACGTGACGCGCGGAAAGCGGGCGGCGAGCGCGATGAACGCCTCGGGGCGGCACGGCCGCTCCCACCCGCCGAGGAAGCACACCATGGGGGTGCGCCCCTTCTGCACGCGGCGGGGGACCTCGACGGCGGTGGGGAGGAAGCTCGCCTCGGCGAGCCGGTACTTGGCCCGCACGAGGGGGATGAGATCGTGCGCCGCGCAGAACGTCGCGTGCGCGCGGTGCACCGCGAGCCAGACGAGGGGGTTCGCTTCCTCGGCCCACCGCGCGACGGCGCGGAGCCGTCCGTACGGCGGCGCGCGGAGCGTGGCCAGGCGCGTGCGCGCGGTGTGAAGCGCGCGCACCGTGACCACGTGCGCGCGGGCGGGGAGCGCGAACGCGGCCAGCGCGGTCGCGAGCGACGGGTCGTGCGAGTGGTACACGTCGGCGTCGCAGTCGCGGCACAGCGCGGCCGCGTGCCACGGCCGATCGGGGCGATAGCCCAGGACCGTGATTCCGTCCATCTGCTCCACCTCGCGCTGGCCGTGCTGGCGCGGGGTGATCGCCGTCACGCGTACCCCGCGTCGCGCGAGCTCGCGGCCAAGGAGGCGTGCCGCGCGCCCCCGCCC
>JADGGM010000063.1 GCA_019689955.1 Gemmatimonadaceae bacterium | reverse complement strand
GGGCGGGGTGGACGACGCTCGTCTTCGTCGACGGCCGGTTCGCGCCGACGCTGTCGCAGGGCGCGCCCCCGGCAGGGGTGCGGGTGATGGACCTCGCGCGCGCGTGGCGTGAGGACGCGGCGCTCCTGGAGCGTCACCTCACGAAGGTGGCGGACTTCCAGCAGGCGGCGTTCACGGCGCTCAACACGGCGTTCATGTTCGATGGCGCGGTGGTCCACATCGGCGCCGACGTGGTCGCGGACCGGCCGGTGCACCTGGTGTTCGTGTCCACCGGGGGCGCGGCGGGGCGTGTGGCACACCCGCGGAACCTGATCGTGGCCGAGCGCCATTCGCGGGCCACGGTGATCGAGAGCTACGTGGCGGCGGGGGACGCGCCCTACTTCACCAACGCCGTCACCGAGATTGCTGTCGGGACGGGGGCCACGCTCACCCACCTCAAGCTCCAGCGCGAGAGCACGCAGGCGTTCCACGTGGGCACGGTGCAGGTGCACCAGGGGCGGGACAGCCACTTCCAGTCGTTCTCCTTCGCCACCGGCGCGGCGCTCTCGCGGACGAACATCTACACGGTGCTCGACGGCGAGGGGAGCGGCGCGACGCTCAACGGGTTGTACATGGTCGACGGCACGCAGCACGTGGACCATCAGACGCGCATCGAGCACGCGCAGCCGAACACGTACAGCCGCGAGGTCTACAAGGGGATCCTCGACGGGGCATCGCACGGGGTGTTCAACGGCAAGGTGTACGTGCGTCCGGTGGCGCAGAAGACCGACGGGAAGCAGGAGAACAACAACCTCCTCCTCTCGCGCCAGGCGCGGGTGGACACGAAGCCGCAGCTCGAGATCTTCGCGGACGACGTGAAGTGCACGCACGGCGCCACGGTGGGGCGGTTGGACGACGCCGCGCTCTTCTACATGCAGAGCCGCGGGATCGGGGCCGAGGCGGCGCGGAAGCTCCTTACCTACGCATTCGCCGCCGGGGTGTTGGAGACGATCGAGCTGGACGACGTGCGGCAGACGCTGGAGCGCGCGACGCTCGAGCGCTTCGCGGGATGACCGGGACCGCCGGCGCGCGCCCTGCGCCTCCCACGCCGTTCGAGCTCGTCGCGCGCCTCGCGGACGTCCCCGAGGGGGGGCTCCTCGGCGTCGTGAAGCAGGATGGCGACCGGGTGTGCCTGGTCAACCTCGGCGGGACCATCTACGCCGTGAGCAACACGTGCACGCACCAGGAGTTCCCGATGTCCGACGGCGTGTTGCTCCCCGACGGATGCCTCGAGTGCGCGTGGCACGGCGCCATGTTCGACTGCCGCACCGGCGCGGTGAAGCGCTTCCCGGCGACGGAGCCGCTCCCCGTGTACGAGGTGATGGTGGAGGGGGAGGACATCTACGTCGGGAGGCGCACGTCATGAGCGCGCTCATCGATCGGGACGAATTTCCGCTGCTGGCCCGGGCGCCGGAGCTCGTCTACCTCGACTCCGCGGCGACGACGCAGAAGCCGCGCGCGGTGCTCGACGCGTTGCGCGCGTATTACGAGCACGACAACGCGAACCCGCACCGCGGCGCGTACGCGCTCTCGGCGCGGGCCACGGAGCGCTACCGTGCCGCGCGCGAGCGCATCGCCCGCTTCTTCGGCCTCGCCGACGCAGACTGCGCGATCTTCACGCGCGGCACCACGGAGGCGCTCAACCTCGTCGCCGCGTCGTGGGGGCGCGCGAACGTCGGCGCCGGGGACGAGATCGTGGTCAGCGGCGCGGAGCACCACGCGAACTTCGTCCCCTGGCAGCAGCTCGCCCTCGAGCGCGGCGCGCGCTTCCGGATCTGCGAGCTCGCGCCCGACGGGCGCATCGACCTCGACCAGCTCCGCGCGATGCTCGGCCCGCGCACCAAGGTCGTCGCCTTCCACCACGTGTCGAACGTGCTGGGGACGATCAACCCGGTGCGCGAGATCGCCGAGCTGGCGCACGGGGTGGGCGCGCTCGCCGTGTGCGACGGCGCGCAGGGGGCGCCACACCTCCCGGTCGCGTTCGACCAGCTCGGGGTCGACTTCTACGCGCTGAGCGGGCACAAGATGCTCGGCCCCATGGGGATCGGCGTGCTGCTCGGCCGGCGCGAGGTGCTGGAGCGCATGCCCCCGTACATGATGGGCGGGGACATGATCGAGTTCGTCCACGACGACCGGAGCACCTGGAACGTGCTCCCGCACAAGCTCGAGGCGGGGACCCCCAACGTCGGCGACGCCGTGGGGCTCGCCGCCGCCGCGGAGCTGCTCGACGCGATCGGGATGGACCGCGTGCGGGCGCATGAGCAGGCGCTCGTCCGGACCGCGTACGAGCGCCTCTCGGCGATCGAGGGGGTGCACGTGTACGGCCCCGCGCCGGACGCGCGGAGCGGCGTGGTGAGCTTCACGGTGGGGGACGTGCACCCGCACGACCTCGCCACCATCCTCGACGCGCGGCAGGTGTGCATCCGCGCGGGTCACCATTGCGCGCAGCCGCTCATGCGCCGGCTCGGTGTCGCGGCGACGGCGCGCGCGTCGTTCTACGTGTACAACGACGAATCGGACATCGACGCGCTCGTGGCCGGCGTGCGCACGGCGAAGGAGCTCTTTGGTCATGCCACCGTCTGACCCCGGTGGCGGGGACGCCCCCGCGCCGCACCTCTCGGCGCTGTACCAGGAAGTGATCCTCGATCACTACCGCCGCCCGCGCAACCGGGGCACGCTCGAGCACCCGGACGTGGCGGTGGCCAAGAAGAACCCGTTGTGCGGGGACGAGATCCACCTGCACCTCGCCTTCGACGGGGACCGGGTGCGCGAGGTGCGCTTCACCGGGCAGGGGTGCGCCATCTCGCAGGCGTCGGCGTCCATGATGACGCAGGCGCTCGCAGGGAAGACCGCCGCCGAGATCGGGGCGGTGGCGCGCCGGTTCAGCGAGATGGTGGCCGGGGATCCAGCCGCCGCGCGCGACGCCGCGCTCGGCGAGTTGCGCGCGCTTGCGGGGGTCGCCAAGATACCGGTGCGACACCCGTGCGCCCTGCTGGCGTGGAACGCGCTCGCGGAGGCGCTCTCGACGCGCGGCTGATCCCCCCCTCCCACCATCACATGCTCGGCCTCCTCCTCGCGCTCGGCATCGCGCTCCCCGCGCACGGCACCGTGCGGACGGACAGCCTCTGGTCCCAGGCCCTCGGCGTCTACAAGCACTACCGGGTCTACCTCCCCCCCTCGTACGAGCAGGACCGCGCGCGGCGGTACCCCGTCGCGTACTACCTCCACGGGCTCCACGGGAGCGAGCGCGACTGGGTGGAGCACGGGCACCTGGACGCGGCGATGGACTCGCTCATCGCCGCCGGGGGCCCGGAGATGATCGTCGTCATGCCCGACGGCGACGACGGCTGGTACACCACGTGGAACACCCTCGGCGGGTACAGCGCCTGCCTGCACGACTCCACGCTCCACGAGCCAGCCAGAGACTACTGCGTCCCCTGGCTCCACTACGACGACTACATCGCGCGCGACCTCGTGGCGCACGTCGACTCGGCGTACCGCACGATCCCCGACCGCGCGCACCGCGCGATCGCGGGGCTCAGCATGGG
Organism: Gemmatimonadaceae bacterium; assembly: GCA_019689955.1. GTDB lineage: Bacteria > Gemmatimonadota > Gemmatimonadetes > Gemmatimonadales > Gemmatimonadaceae > JADGGM01. Next base: position 6,013 of record JADGGM010000063.1, on the reverse strand, counting down.
GGGGTACGGCGCGATGATCCTGGCCTTCGAGTACCCGGAGATCTGGTCCGCGGCCGCGAGCCACAGCGGGGTGGTGAGCCCGCTCTACACCGGCCCGCACCCCTTCGCTCCCCCGCTCCGCTACGCCACCGACATCGCCCAGGTCCGCGCCGCACTGGGGCACCTCTGGCCCTGGATGCGCCTCCCGTTCGGGGATGACATGGCCGCGTGGCGATCCCGCGATCCGCTGTGGCGGCTGGAGCGGCTGCTGGCGACGCGGCCGTCGATGATCCCGGCCATCTTCCTCGACGTGGGGATGGACGACCACCTGGCGGACGAGAACCGCGCCTTTCACGCCGAGCTGACCGCGCGCCACGTCCAGCACGCGTACGCGGAGTGGCCCGGCAGCCACGATTGGACCTACTGGAGCGCGCACGTGGGGGAGAGCCTCGCATGGATCGGGGCGCACATCGCGCGATGAGCCATCGTCTCCGGTCCGCATCGCACCCTTCGGACGTTCACCCTGTTCATCCATCCGACGAGAGGCCTTCATGGTGAGATCCTCGAGAGGGACGAGACGCGCCGCCGGCATCGCCATCGCCGTGGCCGCGGCGCTCGCGAGCAGCGCGTTCGTGTGCGGCGACCCGTCGCCCAAGGCCGGCGCCACCGGAGGGGGACCGGCCGCGCGAGAGACGGCGCCGCTCCCGCCCATCCGGCACGTCTTCGTGATCCTGCTCGAGAACAAGAGCTACGAGAAAACGTTCGGCCCCGGGTCCCCCGCCCCGTACCTCGCGGACACGCTCGTCAAGCGCGGCGCGCTCCTCACGCAGTACTACGGGATCGGCCACTACAGCCTGAACAACTATCTCGCGATCATCAGCGGCCAGGCCCCGACGCCCGAGACGCAGGCCGACTGCGCGAAGTTCGTCGACTTCGTGCAGACCGGGACCGCGCCGGATGGGCAGGTGGTGGGGCGCGGGTGCGTGTACCCGCGCAGCGTGCGCACGCTGGCCGACCAGCTCATGGAGCGAAAGCTGACGTGGAAGGGGTACATGGAGGACATGGGGAACGACCCCACGCGCGAGCCGAAGACGTGCGCGCATCCGCCGGTGGGGGCGGTGGACCCGACGGAGGGCGCGCAGAAGGCGAGCGGGTCGCACCCGCTCGACCAGTACGCGACGAAGCACAATCCGTTCATGTACTTCCACTCGATCATCGACTCGCCGGCGTGCGACTCGAACGTCGTTCCTCTCCCGGCGCTGGAGGCGGACCTCCGCTCCGCGGCCACGACGCCGAACTTCGCGTTCATCACCCCGAACCTCTGCAACGACGGCCATGACTCGCCGTGCGTCGACGGTTCCCCCGGCGGGCTCGTCTCGGCGAACGCGTGGCTCCGCACGTGGGTCCCGCGGATCCTCAAGTCGCCGGCGTTCCGCGAGAGCGGTCTGCTGATCGTGACGTTCGACGAGGCATCGTCATCAGACGCGAGCGCGTGCTGCAACGAGCAATCGGGGCCGAACGTGAAGGCGGCCGGGGTGCGTGGGCCGGGCGGCGGGCGGATCGGCGCGGTGCTCGTGTCACCGTTCATCCGCCCCGGCACGGTGTCGAACACACCGTACAACCACTACAGCCTGCTGCGGAGCATCGAGGACCTGTTCGGGCTCGAGCACCTGGGGTACGCGGGGCAGCGGGGGCTAGTGGCGTTCGGCGCGGACGTGTACACCAACGCCACGGCGTCGCGGTAAGGCGGGCGGTGCGCCGGCGGCGCGCGACGATGCCGGCCGGGCTCCGTCGCGCGCCGCGCGCGCTCCTCACCGGTTCTCGCCCTGACCTCGCTCGGCGGTGATGAAGGCGAACAGGCTCCCCACCACCGCCCCGGCGAGGGCGCAGCCGAATCCGATCGGGAGCGCGATCGCGATCTCGAACGGCCAGAGGTTGTGAGACGTTGGATCCTTCACGACGTCCTCGGCCACGCGCGCGAAGGCGGCGGCGGGGACGGATGATCCCAGGACGCACGTGACCTTCACGAACGAGGCGGTTCGGAGCGCGCGAAGCGCCAGCGCCGCCAGGATGACCACGATGAGGCCGGGCCCGATCAGCGCTTCGGGGAGACTGAACCGATCGGAGCCAAACGGGATCATCCAGTAGGGGATGCCGACAGTGAGAAAGCTGGCGGCGAACGCCAGCGCCACCCGGTTTCGAACGAGCGTCCTCATGTTCGCGCGAGCGCCCTCACGGGAAAGGTGGGTAGTGAACGCGGGCTATCTCCCCCCCCTTCTCGCGGAGCGCCTGCGCGTCGGCGAGGGTGACCTGGCGGCCCGCCTCGCGCCAGTCGATCGCGGGGGCCACCTCATCGTCGGCCAGCGCCATGGCTGCCCGCGCGCGCTCCACGACGGGGCCGCCGTCGGGAACGGCCAGCCCGAGCTCGAGCTCCGCTCGCCGGCAGATCCGCTCGTGCCGCGCCGGGGCATCGGTGTAGGAGGCGATGCCGTATCGGCGGACGAGATGGTCGAGGCGCGCGTGCGTCCCCTCGTGTACGAGCGTCGCCGCGACCTGGGCGTCGGTGAACGCATCGTTCGCCATGAACGTGAGCTCCAGCAGGCACGCCTGTGTGTCGCCGAGGTACGCGCCGCGGCAAGGATAGCGTTTGACGAGGATGCCCCGCAAGTCGCGCCGCAGGTGCGCCAGGCGCCACGGCTGGTACGTCTGCACGAGCGCCAGCACCGACTCCGCGCGCCGGAACACGCGCGCCGTGTCGATGTCCGGGCGGGTGTTGATGACGTCCACGCGGATGCCGTGGATCACGCGCGACTCCGTGATCCGGTCCTCAGCGCGCGCTGAGAGCGAAGACGGCCTGCGCCCGAATGGTAGGAACTTAGAAAAGAGTGCCAAGTCAGGCTCTCTGATGGGGATGGCCAATCCCGCGCTCTTCACGAGCTCGACGACGTCCGCCCATGAGCGAGGGAGTAGCCTTGGGGTTCACCACGACTTCAGTTCCGAGCGCTGAAAGATCGACCGTCCCGCAGTGCCACTGCTTCTTCCCGGTTCAACGCCGTGCGTCCGGCGCCGCCGCTCTCGGTGCACGTGGCAAACGCCGCCTTCAGTTCGTGCGCCAGGCCCAGGTAGTCGACCACCAGCGCGCCTAGCTTTCTCCTTGAATATACGGTTGACGCGAGCGATTGCCTGCATGAGGCCGTGGCCGCGCATGGGGTCGTCGAGGGACATCGCGTGGAGGCTGGGCGCGTCGAAGCCCCTGAGCCACATGTCGCGCACGATCACGAGTCGGAACGGGGCCTTGGTCTGCTCTCGTAGTAGATGGGCACCGTCGCGCCGCCCTGCGCGGCGCGCTGGATGTCGTAGATACTGACGTAGTTACCGAATACCGCGCGCGTGTTGGCGTCCGCAAGCTCGATCGGTGTGCCGGTGAAGCCGATGAACGAGGCGTGCGGCAGCGCATCCCGCATGTGGCGCGCGAAGCCGTCCGCGAAGTCGTACTGGCTTCCGCGATGCGCGGTGGCCGCCGTGGGTGCGGAACCCGGGTAAATGGTGCGAGCCACGCGCCGTGTGGCGTGCAGCTTGCCGAGGGTCGGCACCTCGCGGTCGATCTTCAGTGGCAGCGAGCTCGAACCGTCCACGTCCTTCTCGATGATCGGCACCCAGTTGTCCGGCAGATACCGCGTCAACTCGAACTGGACGCGCGCGTCGTCCATCGGGATGGTCGAGGGCAGGATCAGCGGGGTCCGGTCGCCCTTCTCCCACAGACTGTGGATCACCGCAGCCATCAACCGCAGCACACCGCGCGTGCGCTGGAACTTGACGAGCGTGGACCAGTCCTCGTAGAGCCGGTCGAAGATCTCCGGGTGAATGGGGAACGCGGCCTGAATCCGCTTCTCGTAGTCGCTGCTCTTGCACTCAGGCGGGAACTCAGCGGCCTGCGCGCGGTACAGATCCGCGAACGCACGGGCGGTCACGTCGCGCTGCTTGTACGCCTCGGGTCCTGCGAGTGGCTCGAACAGCCGCCGCCGGACGATCTCGAAGCCTTCCTCGGCGGTCGCCGGTCGCCAGGATGACTCGACTCGCCCCACGACGTTCCGCAGTCGATCGAGCGCTTCGCGCCCGCGGATGCCACCGACCTCCACGTCATCGGCTTGCGTGTGGGGTGAGCCCTGCGTGTCGGACGCGGGGCGGGAGCGTCGTGTCGGCGCTCGATTCCGTCGCCTAACAGCCGATGAAAAGAAAGGCGGTGAGAAGGAGGGCCAGCGAGCGCATCGCCATGATGACCCCAGTCACAAAGCGACGGATCCCTCGCCCCCTCGATATCGGAACCGCCCCGCGCGCCGGGCGGGCTTGCGGCGGCCGTCCCGCCTGCGCGCGGATGCTCGCGCGCGTCCCGTCGGCCCGTCTGGGCGCTCGCACCGTGAGCTCCTCGTCGAAGAAGAGCTGCGGATCCCAGGAAAGCGGCAGATAGGCAGTGCAAAGCGCCCCTCGTCTTCGCGGCAATGCGCGGAATGTGCCATTATGCGCCGGGCGTTGAACAGCAGTAGAGGTACTCGTTCAGCATGCGCACGGGGAGGAGGTCACCGGCGCTGGTGGCCGCCGTCTCGCCGGCAGGGCTATCGCCGTCCGGGCCAGGCGCTGCCGGCACTGGCCGATCCGTGGCGTCGCCCTATAATGCCGCCCGGCCCGTGCCCGCCCGCGCGCTACACCGGCTCGCTCGGCGCGAACATGCCGGAGTAGCCATCCGCCTTCTTCTTCAGCCGGGATCGGAACACCTGCGCGATTCCCCGCTCCTGGCGCGCTGCCGTGCCGAGCGCGTCGATGCCCGGTGATCGCAGCAGCGAGGCGATCGTGGCGGAGGTGGCGGGCACTTCCCAAAGCGGCCAGATGAATTCACCGTCTTTCCTCCGTCCGCGGCACGCAGTGGTGCGCAACACCTCGCCTCGCCCGGCAACGGGAAAGAACGCGAGCCCGCGGAAGGCGAGCCACTCGGCCGCGGGCCGCAGCCCCACGAGGCGCCCGGCGTAGATCGCGCCGGGCGCATCCGCTGCCGGGTCCCAGTCCAGCGTCCTGGCCGCGCGCGGGTCGGACGCCCCATCACGGAGCGTATTGAGAATGCTGCCCGCATCCACCGTCCTCCGGATCTCCTCCACCTGCTCCAGGAACTGCGCGTTGCGACTCGTGAAATCGAAAGCGGTGGGCAGGGTGCTGCGGTCGACAGGCGCCGCGTCATCATAGAGAATGCCGTGCTCGCGCAGCTCCTTCTCGGTAACGCCCCCCTTCTTCGGTTCATTCGCGGCCTCGAAGGCGAGGGCAGCGGCATACTCGAGGGTTTCCAGGTCGCCGGCGTCCAACCGGCTCCTTAGCCAGGCACGATAAACGGCGGCCGGCGCCGCCAGCGCGCCAACGTGCTTCACGCCGCGCTTCTCGCGCTTCGGGTACCGGAAGCGGAGGACCGGGGCATCATCCCAGGCCTCGGCATCGCGCGTGACATGCTGCACGATCGTCTCCAGATCACCTTCGATGCCGTGGACCACGGGGTGCCAGCGGTCGTCCAGCCGCCACGAGAGCCGCGGTTCGTCCTTCGACCGGCCGCCTTCGCGGCGATCGAGGACCCGGAGCACGCCAAGCCCGGCCAAGAAACCCAGCGGTGTGCCACCATCCAGCCCCGGCAGCGGGATCTCGTTGTGCGGATTCATATCTCGCTTCCTTGCGCTTCGCTGGCGCGGTGATCAGCCAGTCGCAGGATCGCCTCGAGCCACGCCAGCCGCCACCAACCGTAGTGACGCACCAGCCGCCAGAACCGGTCCGACACACCCGAGTCCAGCCGCGCGAGCCCGTGGGCGCTCGTGGTGCGCAGTGTCTCGCCCTGCACCACGACCTCCACATTGGTTGGTTGCGGGTCCGGTACTGGCGGGGCGAACGGGCGGCAGTGGCCGTGGTGAGATGCGATAAGGTGCAGCACGAGGTCCCAGTCGGGGGGGGGGGGGGGGGGGGCGGCGGCCGGGGCGGGGGGGGGGGGGGGGGGCGGCGCGGG
>JADGGM010000062.1 GCA_019689955.1 Gemmatimonadaceae bacterium | reverse complement strand
GCCCAACCCCGGTCAAACAGACCGCGTACGAGTCGGGGATCCCACCGCTGGGGGACGCCCGCGAGCGGTTCTCCGTCAAGTTCTACATGGTCGCGATGCTGTTCATCATCTTCGACATCGAGACCGTGTTCATGATTCCGTGGGGCGCGTACTACAGACAACTCTCGTGCGACGTCCCCCTCGTGAACAACGCGTGCCCGGCCGGACACGTGTCGTTCTTCGGGCTCGGCGAGATGCTGGTGTTCATCGCCATCCTCGTCGTCGGGTTCGTGTACGTGTGGAAGAAGGGAGCACTCCAATGGGATTGATGCCCCGTCCAGACACGACGGTCACCACATACGATCCGGCGTCCCACGAGAGCTGGATCGCGACGCGCCTCGACTTCCTTGTGAACTGGTCGCGCGCGAACTCGCTCTGGCCGATGCCCTTCGGCACCGCGTGCTGCGCGATCGAGTTCATGGCCACCGCCGCCAGCCGCTTCGACCTCGCCCGCTTCGGGATGGAGCGGATGAGCTTCTCCCCCCGGCAAGCCGACGTGCTCATCTGCGCCGGCCGCGTGCCCTTCAAGCTCGCCCCGGTGCTCCGCCGCATCTGGCAACAGATGCCGCAGCCCAAGTGGTGCATCTCGATGGGGGCGTGCGCGTCGTCGGGGGGGATGTTCGACAACTACGCGGTGGTGCAGGGGATCGACACGATCATCCCGGTCGACGTGTACGTCCCGGGGTGCCCGCCGCGCCCGGAGGGGCTCATGTACGGGATCATGCTCCTCCAGGAGAAGGTGAAGCGCGAGCGCATGGGTGACACGCGGCTCCGCCAGGAGATCGAACCCGATCCCACGAGCGGGCTCTACATCCCGCCGCAGGCGATCGACGAGCTCTCGGAGCCGTTCGGGAACTCGGTGCATCAGACGCGGTCCGGGTTGTGAGCGCCCCCGCCTCCTTTACCCCCGTCATGCCCGGGAGCGCGGCGCCCGAGGCGCCGGCGCCGACCACGCCGAAGCGCGTGCCCAATCGCGGTGGCACGCCGAACCCGTCGGCCGCCGCGATCGCCGCGCAGTTCCCCGGCGCCGTCGTGCGCACCGAGGTGATCTGGGGGGAGACCAACGTCTACGTGGACCGCGCGCGCGTGCTCGACATCGTGCGCTGGCTGCACGACGACCCGTCGCAGCGCTACGACTACCTCTCGGACGTGACCGCGGTCGAGTTCCGCGACCCGGAGCAGCCGATGCAGGTCGTCTGGCACCTCCGCTCGCTCCCGTACCGCCGCTTCCTCCGGCTCAAGGCGGAGCTCCCCAAGGGGGAGCCGCTCGAGGTGCCGAGCGTGTGGAGCGTGTACAAGGGGGCCGATTGGCTCGAGCGCGAGTGCTACGACATGTTCGGCATCCGCTTCGCCGGGCACGCCGACCTGCGGCGCATCCTGATGTGGGAGCAGTACCACGAAGGGCACCCGCTGCGTAAGGACTTTCCGCTGCGCGGCCGATTCAGCCGCGCCGAGCAATTGCGTCAGGCGCTCGCCGCCAACCCGGAGGCCCGCTACTCGATGGAAGAGCTCACGATCGCCCAGGCGTTCGAGGACATTCCCGAGGACATGCAGCGCCGCCTCGCGAAGGGCGAGCGCACGGGAGAGTAGCGATGGCCACGACCAAGCGCACCGTCGAGGTCGCCCTCGGCACCTCCGGCATCGACTCGCAGGGGCGGCCGTACCGCGCCCCCGTCACGGTCCAGGAGAACGGCGGGGTGACGACGCTCGAGCCCCCGGAGCCGATCGAGCCCGACCTCGCCGGCGAGCACATGCTCATCAACATCGGCCCGCAGCACCCGGCCACGCACGGCGTGCTCCGGCTCGTGCTCGAGCTCGATGGCGAGACCGTCGTGCGGTGCATCCCGCACATCGGCTACCTGCACTGCGGCTTCGAGAAGATCGGGGAGTACCGGCAGTACAACCAGGTGATCCCGTGGACCGACCGCGAGGACTACCTGAACTCGATCGGGAACAACGTCGCCTTCGCGCTCGGCGCGGAGCGGCTGTTCGGGATCGAGATCACCCCGCGTTGCACCGTGCTCCGCGTGATCGCGATGGAGCTCTCGCGGATCATCTCGCACCTCGTCTGGCTCGGCACCACCTGCATCGACATCGGCGCGTTCTCCCCCTTCCTGTGGGCGTTCGAGCAGCGCGAGCGGGTCTACGAGCTGCTCGAGAGCTGGGTCGGCGCGCGCCTCACCACGAGCGCCACGCGCGTGGGCGGGATGGCGGCCGACATCCCCAACGGGTGGGTCGACAAGCTGCGCGACTTCCTCCGCACCTTCCCCAAGGTGGTGGACGAGATCGACCGCGTCCTCACGACCAACGGGATCTGGGTGGGACGCACGGTCGGCCTCGGCGTGATGACGGCGGAGGAAGCGATCAACTACGGCCTCTCCGGCCCCATGATCCGCGCCTCCGGCGTCGCATACGATGTGCGCAAGGACTTCCCGTACCTCGACTACGAGACGTACGACTTCGAGGTGCCGGTGGGGACGAACGGGGATGTGTACGACCGGTTCCTCGTCCGCCTGGAGGAGCTGCGCCAGTCGACGCGGATCCTCGTGCAGGCGGTGGACCGGCTCCCCGATGGGCCGATCAACACGAGCGACCACCGCGTGATCCTCCCGCCGAAGTCGAAGGCGATGAGCGACATGGAGTCGATGATCCATCACTTCAAGCAGGTGATGGAGGGCCCGCGCCCGCCGATCGGCGAGGCGTACGTGGCGGTGGAGAGCCCGAAGGGGGAGAAGGGCTATTACATGGTGTCCGACGGCACCGCGAAGCCCGTGCGGTGGCGCATCCGGCCGCCGTCGTTCGTGAACCTGTCGGCGATCCCGAAGATGGTCGAGGGGCACCTGCTCTCCGACGTGATCGCCATCAACGCGAGCATCGACATCGTCATGGGGGAGATTGACCGGTGAAGGTTCACGAGATGGGCGGCGGGCACGCGCCGGGCGACACGTCGCACGGCGACCGCGGCCATGCACACCACGACGCGCCGTACGAGCCGGTGTTCGTGGGCGCGGTGAAGGACGAGCTCACCGAGATCCTCGGCCGGTATCCGACCAAGATGGCCGCGCTCCTCCCCGCGCTCTGGATCGTGCAGCGCGAGCGCGGGTGGGTGAGCGACAGCGCGATGGCCGAGGTCGCGCAGCTCCTCGACCTCACCCCCGCGTACGTGAAGGGGGTGGTGACGTTCTACACCATGTACCACCAGCACCCCGTCGGGAAGTACTTCGTGCAGGTGTGCACGACGTCGCCGTGCGGGGCGTGCGGGGCGGAGAAGGTGGTGGAGGCGTTCCTGAAGCACACCGGGTGCGGCGAGCTCGGCGCCACGTCCCCCGACGGGCGCTACACGGTGATCGAGGTCGAGTGCCTCGGCGCCTGCGGGTTCGCGACCCCGGTCATGATCAACGAGGAGTTCATCGAGTCCGTGACCGCGGACAAGGTACCGGAGCTTCTCACTCAGCTTCCGTAAATGGGCTATCCGCATACATCGCACCCCAAGGAGACGCCGGTCCTCTCGCAGTACTTCGGCGATCCGGGTGCCAGGTCGCTCGACGGGTGGAAGCAGCGCGGCGGGTACCGGGCGCTGGAGAAAGCGCTCGGCATGTCGCCCGCGGACATCGTCAACGAGGTGAAGGAGTCCGGGCTGCGCGGCCGCGGGGGCGCGGGGTTCCCGACCGGGGTGAAGTGGTCGTTCATGAAGCCCGGGGACGGGAAGCCGCACTATCTCTGCGTGAACGCCGACGAGTCGGAGCCCGGGACGTTCAAGGACCGCGAGATCATGCGCTGGACCCCGCACGCGCTCATCGAGGGCGCGGCGATCGGGGCGTACGCGATCGGCGCGGAGACGTGCTACATCTACATCCGCGGCGAGTTCACCGAGCCGCTGCGCGTGATGAACGCGGCGGTGAAGGAGGCGTACGCGGCCGGGGTGATCGGCCCCAACGCCATGGGCACCGGGAAGCGGATCGACGTGCACGTGCACAAGGGCGCGGGCGCGTACATCTGCGGCGAGGAAACGGCGCTCATGAACTCGCTCGAGGGGAAGCGCGGCAACCCGCGCATCAAGCCGCCGTTCCCGGCCGTCGCCGGGCTGTTCGGGAAGCCGACGACGATCAACAACGTCGAGACGCTCGCCGCGGTGCCGCACATCCTGAATCGCGGCGCGGCGTGGTACAAGGGGATGTCGCGGGGGAACCCGAAGAGCACGGGGACGAAGCTCTTCTCCGTGTGCGGGAATGTGGCGAAGCCGGGGAACTACGAGGTCGAGATGGGATTCCCGTTCAAGGAGTTCCTCTACGAGCTGTGCGGCGGCCCGCTCCCCGGCCGGCGGTTCAAGGCGATCATCCCCGGCGGTTCCTCGGTGCCGATCCAGACCGTGGAGGAGGCCGAGGCCACGGTGATGGACTACGAGGGGTTCATCGCCCAGGGGACGATGCTCGGCTCCGGCGGCGTGATCGTGTTCGACGACTCGCAGTGCATGGTCAAGCACATCGCGCGCCTCGCGCGTTTCTACGCCCACGAGAGCTGCGCGCAGTGCACGCAGTGCCGTGAGGGGACCGCGTGGACTACGCGGATCCTCGAGCGGATCGAGCGCGGCCACGGGACCATGGCCGACCTGGACACCCTCCTCGAGCTCGCCGATCAGATGACGGGGAAGACGATCTGCGTGCTGAGCGACTCGTGCGCGGCGCCGATCGTCTCGGGGATCAAGAAGTTCCGGAGCGAGTTCGAGGCTCACATCACCGGCAAGCGGTGCCCCATGGGCGCCACGGCGGCGGCATAATGGCAGACGTTCAACTCGTCAATCTCACCATCGAGGGGCGGCAGGTCTCCGTGCCGGCCGGCACCTCCATCCTCGAGGCGGCGAAGGCGGCGGGGGTGCTCATCCCGCACTACTGCTACCACCCGTCGCTCAGCATCGCCGGCAACTGCCGGATGTGCCAGGTGGAGGTGGAGAAGCTCCCCAAGCTCGCCCCGGCGTGCGCGACGGCGGTGGCCGAGGGGCAGGTGGTGCACGTCTACTCCGAACGGGCGCTCGAGGCGCGCAAGGGCGTGCTCGAGTTCCTCCTCCTGAACCACCCGCTCGACTGCCCGATCTGCGACCAGTCCGGGGAGTGCGAGCTGCAGGACTACACGTACCGCGAGGGGCGCGCCGAGGGACGCTCGCAGGAGCCCAAGCGGTTCAACCCCGTCGAGGATTTCGGCGGCGACGTCCTGTACGTGACCAACCGGTGCATCCTCTGCACCCGGTGCGTGCGGTTCATGGACGAGGTGGCGAAGGACACCGTGCTCAACGTGAGCGAGCGCGGGGACCGCGCGGTGATCGGGAAGTTCGAGGGGAAGGACCTCACGCACCCGTGGGCGTCGAACGTCGTGGACCTGTGCCCGGTAGGGGCGCTCCTCTCGAAGGATTTCCTGAACAAGGCGCGCGCGTGGGAGCTGGACCGGACGCCGTCGATCTGCCCCAACTGCACGCAGGGGTGCAACACGATCCTCGAGACGCGCGACAACGTGGTGGTGCGCATGCGTCCGCGGACGAACAGCGAGGTGAACCGCTACTTCCTGTGTGACGAAGGGCGGCTCGACTACCGGTGGATGAACCGGACCGACCGCGTGGAGGCGCCACTGGTGCGCCGCGGCGACCGGCTCGTGGCCGTGGACTGGGAGGAGGCGCTCAAGGCCGCGGCGCTGCACCTCAACGGGAAACGCGCCTTCGTGCTGGCGAGCCCCAAGCTCTCCAACGAGTCGCTCTGGATGCTCTCGCGCCTGGTGGAGAAGACCGGCGGGCGCGGGGCGTTCCGCGTGGCGCACGGTCCCGAGGCGCCGCTCCCCGGCGTCCCCGATCTCGCGCTGCGCGCGGAGCGGGCGCCCAACGTGCGCGCGGCCGAGCTGTTCGGCTTCACCAAGTCCGACACGCCGCTGAGCGCGCTCGGGAGCGACGACGTGCTGGTGATCGCGGACCATGAGCTCGCGCCGGCCGACGCCGAGGCGGTGCAGCGGGCGGCCTCGGTGATCGTGATCGGCACCACGCTCCCCGAGGCCGCGCGGCACGCGCTGGTCGTGCTCCCGGCGACGAACGTGGCCGAGGAGGAGGGGACGTTCACCAACCTGCGCGGCCGGGTGCAGCGGTACTTGCAGGCCAGGTCCGCGCCCGGGATGGCGCGCCCCGTGTGGTGGTCCACCGGCGATCTGCTCGCCTTCCTGGGGGAGCGGGCCGGGTACTTCCTGGCGAGCGAAGCGTTTGCCGCGCTCGCCGCGGCGCGCCCCGAGTACGCCGGGATGAGCTACGACACCCTCGGGCTCAAGGGGCAGCTCCTGGCGGGGGCCGCGGCTCCCGCGGAGGCGGCACGGTCATGAACCCCATGCTCCTGCTCATGCAGGCGAACGCGTTCACGCATTTCTACAACCCCGCCGCGCCGATCTCCGGCGCGCCGTGGCTCTGGTTCACGATCCTCAAGCTGCTCGTCGTCTTCACCGTGATCATGGTGGGAGTGGCGTACCTCACGCTCGCCGAGCGGAAGATCTCGGCGTGGATCCAGGACCGCTACGGGCCCAACCGCGTGGGGCCGCAAGGGCTCTTCCAGCCGCTGGCGGACGGTCTCAAGAACATCATGAAGGAGGAGACCTACCCCGACGGCGCGTACAAGCCGCTCTTCATTCTCGCGCCGATGATGTCGTTCATCCCGGCGCTCATCACCTTCGCGGTGATCCCGTTCGCGGCCCCGCTGCACACGCGGTGGGGGTACGTGACTATGTCGATCGCGAACGCCCCCATCGGCTTCCTGTACATCCTGGCGATCACCTCGCTCGGCGTGTACGGGATCGTGCTCGCGGGGTGGAGCTCGAACAACAAGTACTCGCTCCTGGGCGGGCTCCGGTCGAGCGCGCAGATGGTGAGCTACGAGGTGGCGATGGGGATGGCGACCGTCGCCGTGCTCCTCCTGGCCGGGAACGTGTCGCTCGAGGGGATCGTGGAGCAGCAGGTGCACAGCGGGTGGAACGCATTCCCGCTCCTCATCGGCTTCTTCATCTTCCTCGTCGCGGCGTTCGCCGAGACGAACCGGCTCCCGTTCGACCTCCCCGAGGCCGAGTCAGAGCTGATCGCCGGGTACCACACCGAGTACAGCGCGATGAAGTTCTCGATGTTCTTCATCGCCGAGTACTCGAACATGATCACCGCGAGCGCGCTCATGACCACGCTGTTCTTCGGCGGGTGGAGCGTGCCGTTCTGGACGTCCGTGAACGTGGCGCCGTGGGTGTGGTGGAAGACGCTCATCACGCTGATCGCGTTCACGATCAAGGTGGTGTTCTTCCTGTTCCTGTTCATGTGGGTGCGGTGGACCCTCCCGCGCTTCCGGTACGACCAGCTCATGGGGCTCGGCTGGAAGTTCATGCTCCCGGTGGCGCTGGGCTACATCGTGATCATGTCGGGCGCGCTGCTCGTGCTGCAGGCCGTGGGGATCGCCCCCGACGCGCGGTGGCTCGGCTTCGTCCCCGTGTACTGGGCGATCCTCGGCATCCTCAACCTGGTGCTCGCGGCACTCGTGTTCGTGGTCCTCGATCGCGGGCGCATCGTGAGCCCCGCGTACTCGCGGATCGAGGCGGCGCGAATCGCCCGGCTCCGCGCGCGGAGCGTGCGCTCGGCGCTCACGCCCGTCGAGGGAGACTGATCGAATGGCCATCCAAGTCAAGGTGCTCGACCGCCCCCTCGCGCAGACGAGCTACGTGCGCGCCATGCTCAAGGGGATGGCGATCACCTTCAAGCATCTCGTCGACCCGCACAAGAAGACCGTGCAGTACCCCGAGCAGAAGTGGGACATCTCCCCACGCTGGCGCGGGACGCACCGGATGCTCACCGACGAGAACGGCAAGGCCAAGTGCGTCGCTTGCGGGCTCTGCCCGCAGATCTGCCCGGCCAACTGCATCAAGCTCGTACCGGGAGAGGACGAGGAGGGGAACCGCTATCCCCTCGTCTACGAGATCGACGAGTTCCGGTGCATCTTCTGCGGCTACTGCCAGGAAGTGTGCCCCGAGGAAGCGATCCACGTGGGGCGGCACTACGAGAACGCGGAGTACAGCCGCGCCGGCTTCGTGTACGACCTCGAGCGGCTGATGGCGCAGACTCACCCCGTGTGCGAGATGTGGGACCCCGCTGACCCGAAAGGCGAATGACACACTACGGGCTGTTCTTCCAGTTCCACTTCTACCTGTTCGGGCTCATCGCGGTCGCGTCGGCGCTCGCCTTCGTGACGCGGCAGAGCCCCGTGGCGGCGGCGCTCTGGCTCGTCAACACGATGTTCTGCCTGTCGGCGCTGTTCGTGATGCTCGACGCGCAGTTCCTCGGCGCGATCCAGGTGCTGGTGTACGCCGGCGCGATCATGGTCGTGTTCCTGTTCGTCGTGATGTTGCTCAACCTCGGGCACCCGTCGGAGGTCGCGGACATCAAGGGGCTCGGGACCCGGCTCGCGGCCGGCGCGGTGGGGCTCGCGATGCTCGCCGAGGTGGCGGTGCTCGCACGGCAGAAGCTCCCGCCACTCCTCCCGGACCTCCCGGAAGGGGCGAACGTCGTCACCCCGGTGGCCGGGCCGCTGTTCCGGGAGTATCTGCTCCCGTTCGAGATCACGAGCGTGTTGCTCCTGGTCGCGATCATCGGGGCGGTCGTGCTGGCCAAGCGGAGGGCGTAGCGCCATGGTACCCGAAGCACTGTTCTTCTCGGCCGTCCTGTTCGCGATCGGCGTGGTGGGCGTGCTCACGCGGCGGAACGCGATCATCATCTTCATGTGCGTCGAGCTCATGCTCAACGCCGTGAACCTGTCATTCGTCGCGTTCTCGAAGCTCTACGGGATGACCGGGCAGGTGTTCGTCATCTTCGTCATGAGCGTCGCCGCGGCGGAAGCGGCGGTGGGGCTCGCGATCATCATCTCGATCTTCCGTCACCACGAGACGGTCGACCTCAAGAACATCAATCTCCTCAAAGGGTGATGCTCCAAACCCATGTGGGCACCGCCGCGGGGGCGTCTCCCCTGAGCGGGACGATCGCCGAATACGTCTGGCTGCTCCCGATCCTCCCGCTCATCGGGTTCGTGATCAACGGCCTGCTGTCGTTGTTCACGGCCTACCGCGCCGGGCCGACCGACCCGTCGGCGGGGCACGGGGACGGCGATCACGGTGATGCGCACGCGAGCCAGCACGACGACCACCACACCGTGACGCGGCACCGCTTCGCCGGGGTGGTGACGATCGTCGGGCCGCTGGTGCTCCTCGCCTCGTTCGTCCTCGCGGTGGCGATCTACCTCGCGATGCCGGCCGAGATGCCCGCGCCGTTCGTGAAGACGTTCTTCAGCTGGATGCCCGTCGGGTCCGAGCTGCCCCTGCGGTGGGCGTTCCAGCTCGACCAGCTCTCGATGGTGATGGTGCTCGTGATCACCGGCGTGGGGACGCTGATCCACATCTTCAGCGTCGGCTACATGCAGGACGATCCCGGGTACCCGCGCTACTTCGCGTACCTGAACCTGTTCGTCGCCTTCATGCTGGTGCTCGTGCTCGGCGCGAGCTATCCGGTGCTGTTCGTGGGGTGGGAGG